>USMJ01000011.1 GCA_900555805.1 uncultured Oscillospiraceae bacterium
ATTTGGGAGCTGTTCATTCCCGGCATCAAAATCTATGATGTTTATAAATACTGCATTACCACCTCGGCGGATGAGCTGGTGTACAAGGCTGACCCGTATGCGTTCCATGCCGAAACCCGCCCGTCCAACGGCAGCAAAGTTTTTGATATTTCCGGCTTTGACTGGCACGATGCCGCGTGGGAAGATGCGCAGAAGAAAAATGATGTGATCAACGGCCCGATGAGCATCTATGAGCTGCATGCCGGCAGCTGGAAAATGAAGGAGGACGGTGTCCCCTATAATTATTCCGAACTGGCGGATCAGCTTGTGCCTTATATTAAAGATATGGGCTATACCCATGTGGAGCTGCTGCCCATTACGGAATATCCGTTTGACGGCAGCTGGGGCTATCAGGTCACCGGCTATTTTGCACCCACCAGCCGCTACGGCACCCCCAAGGACTTTATGGCCTTTGTGGATAAGATGCACGCCGCAGGCATCGGCGTCATCATGGACTGGGTGCCCGCCCACTTCCCCAAGGATCAGTTTGGTCTGTACAATTTTGACGGCGAGGCCTGCTACGAGGACCCCAACCCCAAGCGTGGTGAGCACAAGGAGTGGGGCACCATGGTGTTCGACTTCGGCCGCAACGAGGTGCAGAGCTTCCTCATTTCCAGCGCACTGTACTGGCTGGAGCAGTACCACATCGATGGTCTGCGTGTGGATGCCGTGGCCTCCATGCTGTATCTGGACTACAACCGCAAGCAGGGCGAATGGGAGCCCAACAAGGACGGCGGCAAGGAGAACCTGGAAGCCATCGCCTTCCTGCGCAAGCTGAACAACACCGTGCTGGGCCGTCACCCCCACAAGTACATGATTGCTGAGGAGTCCACCGCGTGGCCCATGGTCACAAAGCCCGCTTCGGACGGCGGTCTGGGCTTCAACTTCAAGTGGAACATGGGCTGGATGAACGACGTTCTCCGCTATTTCTCGCTTGACGGTCTTTTCAGAAAATACAATCATGATCTGCTGACTTTCTCGTTCTTCTATGCTTTCTCGGAGAACTTCGTTCTCCCGATATCGCATGACGAGGTCGTTCACGGAAAATGCTCGCTGATAAACAAAATGCCCGGAACATATGAAGAAAAGTTCGCCGGCGTAAGAGCTTTCATGGGCTACATGATGGCTCACCCCGGAAAGAAGCTGATGTTCATGGGCCAGGAATTCGGTCAGTTCATCGAATGGAAATACGATCAGGGACTTGACTGGCTGCTGCTGGACTATGAAAAGCACAGACAGCTTCAGGAATACTCAAAAGCGATAAACAAGCTTTATCTTAAACAGTCCGCCCTTTGGGAGATAGACTACAGCTGGGAGGGCTTTTCGTGGCTTGTCAGCGATGACAATGAAAACTCCTGCCTCGCTTTCGTCAGAAAGAACAGCAAGGGCGAAGAGATCGTCGCCGTCTGCAACCTGACGAATGTCTGCAGGGAGAAATATTCTTTCGGCGTCGATTCGCCCGGAACCTATGAGGTGCTCCTGAATTCCGACGACAAAAAGTTCGGCGGCGAGGGCAGAGGTCCCAAGACGAGGGTCACAACGAAGAAAGTCAAGATGCACGGCAAGGATCAAAGCCTGACAATTTCGCTTCCGCCCAACAGCGCGATTTATCTCAAGAAAAAGTCGGCGGCGAAGAAAAGCCCGAAAAGGGTGATCAAGAAATGAAAAAGGTTCTGACAGTCGCCGTTTGCGTGATCGGAATAATTATAGGTACGCTCTCACTGCGTGCAGGCATTTCGTCGGCGCGACAGAAGAAAACAGACAGCGAATATTTCACCGAGGGGGCGAAACTCATCGCCTACGAGCTTCGGGAATATATCGAAACGGGCGACAACGACATATTTCACAGAGCCGCGGCCGATGTTCTTCATCTGAGCGAAAACTCAGGCGCGGATCTCGGAAGCGACTACAACAAAGAGGTATTCTCCGACACGGCGGACGCTTTCACATACAGCGAAGGAAAAATGCGAAGCTACGCCGAAAGACTTGCCGAGGCTTTCGAAATGATAGCCGAAGATCCCAAGGACGAGTACCCTTATTCACAGCTAAAAATTGTTTTAAACAGCATTTCATAATATAAAGGAGGAATTTTTATGGCTCGCAAAACAGAGTGTCTCGCCATGCTTTTGGCCGGCGGACAGGGCAGCCGTCTCGGCGTGCTCACAAAGAAAATCGCAAAGCCCGCAGTACCCTACGGAGGAAAATACAGAATTATTGATTTTCCGCTTTCAAACTGCGCTAATTCCGGAATCGACACGGTCGGCGTGCTGACGCAGTATCAGCCGCTCGAGCTCAACGACTATATCGGAAACGGCGCGGCTTGGGATCTCGACAGAAACTTCGGCGGCGTTCACGTCCTTTCCCCTTATCAGCAGATCAAGGGTACCGAATGGTATAAGGGAACGGCTAACGCCATATATCAGAACATAAACTTCATCGACAGATACGACCCCGAATATGTCGCCGTTCTTTCGGGCGACCACATATATAAGATGGACTACGCCAAAATGCTCGCTTTCCATAAAGCGCATGACGCAGCCTGCACGATAGCCATGCTTGAGGTACCCTGGGAGGAGGCGAGCCGCTTCGGTCTGATGTTCGTCGACGACGACGGCGCTATCTCCGCTTTCGAGGAAAAGCCCAAGCATCCGCAGTCGAACAAGGCTTCCATGGGCGTTTATATCTTCACATGGAAGAAACTCCGCCGGTACCTCATAGACGACGAAGCGAACCCGAACTCATCAAATGACTTCGGAAAGGACGTCATTCCCGCCATGCACGGCGCAGGCGAAAGGCTCTTCGCTTATAAGTTCGACGGCTACTGGAAAGACGTCGGAACTATCGACAGCCTTTGGGAAGCGAACCTCGATCTTCTCAATCCCAAGGTCGACCTCGATTTAAGCGACGACACATGGAAGATATATTCGAAGAACACAGCCACTCCGCCTCACTATATCGGTCTCAACGCTCATGTCGAAAACTCGATGATAGCCGAGGGATGCGACATTGAGGGCGATATCGACTATTCGGTCATCTTCTCGAACGTCGAAGTCGCCGAGGGCGCAAAGGTCCACTACTCGATAGTCATGCCCGGAGCGAAGATAAAGAAAGGCGCCGTCGTTCAGTACGCGATAGTCGCCGAAAACACCGTCGTCGACGAAAACGCCGTCGTCGGAAAATCTCCCGAAGATATGGAGAACTTAGACGACTGGGGCGTCGCCGTTCTCGGCTCGGATATAGAGATAGGCAAGGGCGCAGTCGTTGCGCCGAAAGAAATGGTTGAAAAGAGCATAAAGGGGGCTAAAAAATGAACAGCAAAAACGTTCTCGGCATAGTTTTCAGCAGTGCCTACGATGACAACATCAGAGAAATGACAAATATCAGAACCATGGGTTCTATCCCCTTTGCAGGCAGATACCGTCTCATCGACTTTGTTCTGAGCAACATGGTCAACTGCGGTATGAGCAAGGTCGGCGTTATCACCAAGAGCAACTATCAGTCTCTCATGGATCACCTCGGCTCGGGTAAGGCTTGGGATCTCTCAAGAAAGAGAGAGGGCATGACCATACTTCCGCCGTTCAACCTCGAATCAAGCGGAATGTATACTTCGAGAATAGAAGCTCTCTCAAACATCATGAACTACATTTCCCACAGCAATAAGGAATACGTCGTCCTCTCGGACTGCAATGTTATATGCAACATAAACTACAACGATCTCTTCAAGTTCCATGAGGACAGCAAGGCGGACATCACCATCGCCTACAAGAAGGGCTTCGTCCCCAAGACGGACGGCAGAATGGTTCTCGACACCGACAAGGACGGCAGAGTCAGGAACATTTCGATATGCCCGGCGACGGACAAGGTCGAGCCTTATTCGCTGAACATAATCGTCATGTCGAGACTTCTTCTCGAAAGACTTATCAACGGCGCCGTCAGCTCGAACGCTGCGGTTTTCGAGAAAGACATCATCCAGAAGAACGTCAAGTCTCTGAAAATATACGGCTATGAAGTCAAGGAGTACGCCAAGACGATAGACTCGCTTCAAAGCTATTATGATATCAGCCTCGCGCTCGTTTCCGGCGAGTACAAACAGCTTTTCAATAAGGAAAGACCCGTCTACACCAAGGTCAGAGACAATATGCCCACGACCTACGGTCTCAATTCCGACGTCAAGGGCTCGCTCATAGCCGACGGCTGCATTATCAAGGGCAAGGTCGAAAATTCGATCCTGTTCCGCGGCGTCACGGTCGAAGAGGGCGCTATGATAAAGGACTCGATCGTCATGCAGGATACGTTCGTCGGCGAAGGCGCAAGCGTGAACTACGCTATTCTCGACAAGGACGTATTCGTCAAGCCGGCGAGAGACCTTTCGGGCGCAGAGAGCTATCCTCTGTATGTCGGCAAAAAGATAACAGTTTAAACAGGTTAAGAGGGTGAAAGAATGAAAGTTTTATATGTTGCCAGCGAAGCTCTCCCCTTTATGGCGAGCGGCGGACTCGGAGACGTAGCCGGTTCGCTTCCGCAGGCATTGAGACGCCGCCTCATAGGCTGCCGCGTGGTCATGCCGATGTATGACACGATAAAGCAGGAGCTTAAGGATAAGATGACCTTTCTGACGAGCATCTCCGTTCCCGTCGCGTGGAGACGTCAGTATTGCGGAATCTTCGAAGCCAAAGCCAACGGCGTCATATATTATCTTTTAGATAATCAGTATTATTTCAAGCGTGACACGATATACGGCCACTATGACGACGCCGAGAGATTCGCGTTCTTTTCAAGGGCCGTTCTCGAGATGCTTCCGCATATAGATTTCAAGCCCGACATCATCCACTGCAACGACTGGCAGAGCGCGCTGACCCCGGTGTATTACACCACAATGTACGCCAAAGACCCGTGGTACCAGGGAATAAAGACGGTCTTCACCATTCATAATATTCAGTACCAGGGAGTATACGGCAAGGAGATAATAAGCGATGTCATCGGACTTGAGGGCAACGCCAACATTCTCGAATACGACGGCGACATCAATTTCATGAAGGGCGCTATCGAATGCGCCGACAAGGTCACGACCGTTTCCCCGTCCTACGCTCAGGAGATACTCGACCCGTGGTACAGCCACGGACTTGACACCATTCTCAGAGCCAGACAGTGGAAGCTTCAGGGCATACTCAACGGCATAGACACCGTGAACTATGACCCCGAAACGGACGAGAATATATTCGCTAACTACAGCGCCGCCGACTGGTCGAACAAAAAGCTCAACAAGGCGGGCTTACAGGAAAACATGGGCTTGCCCATAAGACCCGACGTACCCATAATCGGTCTTGTTTCAAGGCTTGTCGACCATAAGGGACTTGATCTTATCAAGGCTGTTTTGGAGGAGCTTCTCAACACAACCGACGTTCAGTTTGTCGTTTTGGGCTCCGGCGACTGGCAGTATGAGTCGTTCTTCAAGGATATGGCGGACAGACATCACGACAAGATGGCGATAAGGCTCGGCTTTGTTCCGGCTCTCGCCAGAAAGATCTACGCCGGCGCGGATCTCTTCCTCATGCCGTCGAAGAGCGAGCCCTGCGGACTTTCACAGATGGTCGCCTTGAGATACGGCACCGTGCCGATAGTCAGAGAGACGGGCGGACTTCGCGATTCGATAACCGACTCGGGCGACGGAAAGGGCAACGGCTTCACATTCAAGAGCTACAACGCCCACGATATGCTCGACGCTATCAGAAGAGCCGTCACCGCCTACTACAACAGAGAATACTGGCCGACGCTCGTTCAAAGAGCCCTCGACTGCGACTTCAGCTGGGGCAGATCGGCTAACGAATACATCAAAATGTATAATCAGCTCGTCAAGGGCAACAGATAATAACAGTTTTCCCCCTGCCTCGGTTTTGCGCCGTCGGCAGGGGTGTTTTCATTTTTGCGTTTTTTTCGCCTTTTCTCTTTTCAACTCTTTTTCTTTGTGTTATAATGTTTTAAGTATTCATTTAAACGCAGAACCGGGAGAGATAAAATGGGAAAGATCATTTCGATAGTCAATCAGAAAGGCGGAGTCGGTAAGACCACGACGGCGGTCAATCTCGTCGCCTGCATAGGCTCGCTCGGCTTTCGCACTCTGATAGTCGACATAGATCCGCAGGGCAACGCCACGAGCGGTATGGGACTTAACAAAAGGGAAATAAAGCTGTCAAGCTACGACGTTATTCTCGGCGGAGTGAACGCCGAAGATGTGGTACGCCCCACCGGGTGCAAGAATGTTGATATTCTGCCCGCGAACATGAATTTAGCGGGCGCCGAGCTTGAACTCGTGGACGGAAAGCGCAGAGAGTCAAGGCTCAAGACGGGTCTCGCCCCGATAAAGGGCAACTATGATTTCATCTTTCTTGACTGCCCTCCCGCACTCGGCCTGATCACGCTCAACGCGCTTTGCGCATCGGACACTATACTCGTACCTATTCAATGTGAATATTACGCGCTTGAGGGACTTTCACAGCTTATGAGCACCGTCCGCCAGGTCAAGCGGCTTTATAATCCGCTCATCGAAATGGAGGGCGTTCTTCTGACGATGTATGACGGCAGGCTCAACCTGACTCAGCAGGTCGTCACGGAGGTCAAGCGCTTCTTTCCGCAGAAAGTCTATTCCTCGGTCATTCCGAGAAACGTCCGCCTGTCGGAGGCTCCGTCCTTCGGTCAGCCCGTCTACTACTACGACAGGGCGTCGAAAGGCTCGGACGCATATATGGAGCTTGCGCTCGAATTTTTAAGATGCAATCACAAAAAATAAAAAGGAGGAAAGCGTATGGCGGCTAAAAAAGGCGGCCTCGGCAGAGGGCTTGACGCCCTTTTCGCCGACAACTCGATAGAGGAAATCAGCTCATCGAGTACGGTAAAATTAAACATCAACGAAATCGAACCGAACCGCGATCAGCCGAGAAAAACATTCGACGAAACGGCGCTTTCCGAGCTTGCGGACAGCATAGCCCAACACGGCGTCATTCAGCCGCTTCTGGTCAGACCAATTCAGGACGGCTATCAGCTCGTCGCAGGCGAAAGGCGCTGGAGAGCGGCGAGGCTCGCGGGCTTGACGGAGGTCCCCGTCGTCATAAAGGAGCTTTCCGACAGCGAGACGATGGAGATCGCGCTGATAGAAAACCTGCAGCGAGAGGACCTCAATCCGATCGAAGAAGCCGAGGGCTTGCAGCTTCTCATAGACACATACGGCTTAACGCAGGACGAATGCGCCAAACGGGTCGGCAAGTCAAGACCGGCTATCACGAACTCGCTGAGACTTTTGAACCTCCCCGAAGCTCTCTCGGAGCTTGTCAGGGATTCGATGATATCGTCGGGTCACGCGAGGGCTCTTCTTCCGCTCGGCGACGAAGACAAGATGCTCGAGCTCGCCAACGAGATAATCAGAAAAGAGTTATCGGTACGCGAAGTTGAGCGAATCGTCAAACTCATGGGAAAAGCCGACAGCCCCGAAAAGCGCGTCAAGAAGCGCGACGTATACTTCGACGAAGTGGAACTCGCCCTCGGAAACACCATGGGCAGGAAAGTCAAAGTCTTCGTCGGAAAGGGAAGTAAGGGTACGCTCGAAATAGAATTCTTCGGAAAAGAAGATTTAGCCAAAATAGCGAAAGCACTTGAAGAATAAATCACAGAAAGGTGAAGAATCATGTTAGACATTAAAGTTATCAGAGAAAATCCCGATAAGGTCAAAGCGGCCATGAAAACCCGAAACAAGGATATGGACGCTCTCGTTGACGAGATCCTTGAAATAGACGCCAAACGCCGCGAACTTATCGCCAAGACAGACGAGCTTAAGGCTCAGCAGAATGCGGCGAGCAAGCAGATCCCTCAGATAAAGAAAGAGGGCGGCGACGTCGGCGAGCTTATGAAGAAGATGAACGAGATCAAGGAGAGCATCAGAAAGGATGACTCGCTTCTGACAGAGCTTGCGGCGAAGCAGAAGAGCATCATGTATGAGTTCCCGAACATTCCGAGCGACAAGACGCCTATCGGCAAGGATGACAGCGAGAATGTCGAGATCCGCCGCTGGGGCGAGCCGAGAAAGTTCGACTTCGAAGCTAAGGCTCACTGGGATATAGGCTCCGACCTCAACATACTCGACCCGGAGACCGCCGCTAAGGTCACAGGCGCGCGTTTCCACTTCTACAGAGGACAGGGCGCAAAGCTCGAGAGATCGATAATCAACTTCTTCCTCAACACTCATACCGAACACGGCTACACGGAGATATTCCCGCCGTTCATGGTCAACAGAGCTTCCATGACAGGCACGGGTCAGCTCCCGAAGTTCGAGGACGACGCTTTCAAGGTCGTCAACAACGACTATTTCCTTATCCCGACAGCCGAGGTTCCCGTCACGAATATGCATAGAGACGAAATTCTTGACGGCGCGAAGCTTCCGATCAAGTACTGCGCTTACTCCGCCTGCTTCAGAGCCGAGGCAGGTTCAGCCGGAAGAGACACAAGAGGTCTCATCCGTCAGCATCAGTTCAACAAGGTCGAGCTTGTCAAGTTCGTCAAGCCCGAGGATTCATACGCCGAGCTTGAGAGCCTGACGAACGACGCCGAGAGAGTTCTTCAGCTTCTCGGTCTGCCCTACAGAGTTGTCGCTCTGTCAACGGGCGATATCGGTTTCAGCTCCGCCATGACATATGATATCGAGGTTTGGATGCCGTCATATAATAGGTACGTCGAGATCTCATCTTGCTCGAACTTTGAGGACTTCCAGGCGAGAAGAGCGGCTATCCGCTATAAAGAGGGCAAAGGCAAGGCTCAGCTAGTCCACACGCTCAACGGCTCGGGCGTAGCTATCGGAAGAACCGTAGCGGCTATTCTCGAAAACTATCAGAACGCCGATGGCTCGGTCACCGTACCCGAGGTTCTCAGACCTTATATGGGTTCGGATGTTATAAAGTGAGAATATACAATATAGTGAAAAAGCGGCTTGCATATGCAGGCCGCATTTTTGTTTTTGCGGTTGGGTGGGATTCGTAAAGGTTGCCGCCGCCCACAGACGAGCGCCGCTTCGGAATCCCGAAGCGGCGCAATAATCATATATTAGGTTCTATCATCCGATAGCCGGTGTACGGTATACATAAACAACGGATGTCGTCGCGCTCTTGTCGGCTTTGGTATAGATCGTAGCCTTGCTTGAGAGCTTGCTCATCTTCTTGAGTATAGCCGTCGTTCCCTTGGGGTCGTCTGTCAGATGCGTTATGGATTTCATCATCGAGTTGACGCTGATGCTCTCGCTGTTTTCGAGGGCCTTTGTCAGAGCCTCGACCTTTTCCTTGTCGAATGTCGATGAGACTGTGTTTATAAGATTCTCGTTCTGCTGTAAGGTCGTTACGATGCTCCTGAGCTTCTTGACCGTCTTGGGGAGCTTCTTTATAGCCGCCTGAGCTTCTTTCGATGAGAGATCCTTTGAAAGAGCCTCATATGTCGGCATAAGCGATTCGCAGTCGTTCATGAGCTTGTCGAACTTGCCGCTCTGAACGTCCTTGCTCAAGCCCTCGAGCTTCGGGAGAACCTTGTCGGCGTCCTCCATGATGGTCGCGAGATCCTTGAAGAAGGTCTTGAACAGCGGATTTGAAATAAGAGCCTGATATTTTGAGAAGTCGGTCGACGAAATATCCGAAATCAGCTTGCTTACGTCCTCCGAAGCAAGTAACTCGGCGTACGACTCAACATTCATTCCATCAAGATCCTTGAGGACTTTCTCCGTCTTGTCAATGTTCTCGCTCGTCATGTATGATGAAATGATATTGATAAGCACCTTGTTCTCCTCGTAGAGATCCCTTGCGTCGGAAATGAGGTTGGCGAAGTCGGATATCTTGTCGGAGTTCGTCATGAGCGTGTCGATGAGCTTATCGACGTCGATCGAATAAACAGCGTTGACAATGTCGGACATATTCGTCAGAAGTCCGCCGACGCCCGAAAGCGTATCGTCTGTCTGCATTGCGCCGTCGATAGATGAAAGCGGCATTACCGCGAAGTACATGTTACCGAGTTCGAAATCTTTGACATCCGCCTCGAGGGTGAAGTCGCCGGAGAAGTCCATTCCGCCGAAGACCTCTTCCCTGAGCTTTTTAAGCTCGGCCTGAGTGAAACTGAAAGTCTCCGCCATGCCGGGAAGTCCGACGAACATGGCTATTTCCTTTGTACCGTCGCCTATGGCTTTTCCGTTGGTGAGCTTGACGCCCGAAACCTTTTCCTCGTCAAGGATCATTCCGCCCGCGACAAGAAGCGGCTCGCAGACCTTTGTGGTCTTGCCCTTGCGCTTTAAGTTCTCGTAGTTTTCGTTTGTGGCTTTGATGACCATTTTGAGCTTGCCCGTTGCGCCTGCAAGCTTTTCGGGAGCAACCTCATTGCCGTCAAGATAATACTTGATGCTGAAGTTCACGGGGAGCTTTTTCTCCGAGTAGCCTCTGTAATACAGGTCGGTCGAGGACATATGCCATGTCAGCTTTTCGCCGTCAACCTCGGGGGTTTCTGTGCCCTTGACATTGACGATATCCTTGAGGTCGCTGATATCGCTGACCTTAACGCAGGGCGTGTCGGTGTGAAGCCAGTCGGAAACGACGACGCTCTGCGTCTTTCCGGCGGTGTCCATGTTAGCGTAGACGGTTTCGGTCTTGACGACCTTCTTCGCCTGTTTATTGTATTTGACCTGAGTCTGGGTTGTTTCTGCGGGTTTTGTTGTGTCGTCGGTGCTGTCCTTTGAACAGCCGACGAAAGGAATTATAAGACATACAGCCATTAACAGGCTGACCGCTCTTTTAATATTGTTTCTCATTTGACTTCTTCCTTTCTTGACTTTTTATTGAAAAGGCGTTTGTCTTCGCGCCAGCCGATACTCGTCTTGTTTATCAGTCCCTCGCAAAGGTTCAGAACAGACGGCAGGCAAACGATTATGACGATCGCGCTGATAAGCGAACCTCTCGCTAAAAGGGCGCATATGCTCTTTATTATTGATATATCACATGTGACGTACACGCCGAATGTCGCTAAGAAGAAAACGGCTGCGCTCTGGAAAATCGAGCGGTCGGATTCGTCGGCGGCTATCTTGATAGCTTCGTCCTTCGTTCTGCCTCGGCGTATCTCTTCTCTGAATCTCGTTCCCATCAGCATAGCGTAGTCAACCGTCGCGCCGAGCTGAACACAGCCTATGATCGTCGGCGCTATGAACGGGATCGTCGAGCCCATGAGGAAGCTGAAGCTTTCGTTTATCATGATCGCAAGCTCTATGGACATAACAAGTATCGCCGGAACGGATATGGATTTGAAACAGATAAGTATAAGTATGAATATCGCTATGACCGAAATGGCGCCCGTGACCTTGAAGTCGGTGTTCGTGACAGTGATAAGGTCCTTCGTCAATATGCCCTCGCCTGTGAGGTACGCGTCGGGTGAGTGCGACTTGACGATCTCCGTGATCTTGTCGATCTGAGCGTTAAGCTCATCCGAAGCCGTGGCGTAGCTTGAGTTTATCATCATAAGCTGTTTGCCGTCGTTGACGCATATCTTCTTTATGTCGTCGGGCAGGAACGATATCGGAACCGCGCCGCCGACAACAGAGTTAAGAGCCATACAAAGCTCGACGCCGTCGACGTCTTCTATTTCTTTTATCATCTGGGTCGTGACGCTCGCCGGAGTGTCCTCGTCGAAGATAACGAAATGAGTGGACGCCATATTGAATTCGCTCTTGAGCTTATTAAGAGCGGAAACCGAAGCTATATCCTGCGGCAGGGAATCGACCATGTTATAGTAGACATTGACATGATTCTGGCAGATATAAGCCGGGATGAACAGAAGCAGGAATATGATCGCTATGACCTTTTTGTGCTTAAGCGTGAACTTGTTGAGGCCCGAGAAGCTCGGAACAAGGCTTCTCTTTGAGAACTTCGTGATAAGTCCGTCGAACTGAAGAACAGCCGCGGGAAGAATAGTAACAACAGCGATCAAACCTATCAGAACGCCCTTCGCCATAACAAGACCGATATCAAGTCCGAGCGTGAACTGCATAAAGCAGAGGGCAAGGAAACCGAATACCGTTGTCAGCGAACTTCCCGAAACGGAAACGAAGGTGTTCTCTATCGCCTGAGCCATGGCCA
>USMJ01000012.1 GCA_900555805.1 uncultured Oscillospiraceae bacterium
GCCAAAGGCGGCTTGCGGCGCTCCGCTAAAGCGGAGCTTTTGCCACCCCACCGCGCTGCCCTTTATCGCCGCGCTTGGATACCGTACATCAGGCGATACGAAGCTTGCTTCGGAGAGCATAGCTTTCTTTAACTGCTATTTGAAGCAGAAAATTCAAGTTTCATCTGCAAGTAAGATAGCCCAAGACTTTGCGAAAACTTATTGTTTGCGCTTATCGGTAAGCCGGTTTCGGTCTGATCAGAAAGCCCGACTCTCATCTAAAGGTGGGACGGCAAAACGGTTTTCGTTCCGAAAACCGCCGCAAGGCATCCGCCTTGCGGCACCGCGGTTCGCACAAGCGAACCGCGGGTTTTGCCTTGCACACAAACTTCGCACTCTCCGAAAGCAAAAAATCCGTAACTCACATTAAAGTGAATTAAGGATCTGTTTTTTATGCTTATACTAAATTTAATAGTCGCCCATGGACGTTATGACCGTGCTTTCTATTGCTGCCGCGACAAGCTCCTGCTTCGTTCTGAAGCCGCATTTCTGTATCATTCGGTTCATGTGATACTTCACGGTCGCTTCTTCGATAAAAAGCTTTCTGCCTATCGCCGAATATGAATTCCCCTTGATATAAAGGCGAAGTATGTTCTTCTGCGTGTCCGAAAGCTCGTCCGACCATGCGTCGCCTATCTCGACGTTCGGCTCTTTGTCGGGGAAGATAATCTCTCCGCCGAGAGTCCTTGTGACGACATCCATTATCTCGCTTTCGCCGTGATCCTTATACCATAGGCTGTCAACGCCGATTCGTCTCGCTTTTTCGAGAACGCCTGCGTCAACGAGTGAGGTGACGACGACCGTCTTTATCTTCGGATAATTTCGTCTTATCCTTTCGGCGGCGTCAAGTCCTGAATGGCCGTGGAGCGTCTGAACATCCATGAGTATAAGATCAACGGAGTTGACATGACAGAAGCATTCCGCCTGTTCGGCGTCTCTGAGCGAACCCGAAAGTTCAAAGCGATCGTCCTTTCTGAACATCTCCTCAAAGAATTCGAGCATATATTTATTGTCTTCGACTATGAGTACCTTCGTTTTCAAAGCTCCATCTCCTCTCTCATAAGCGTAAGCTTCAGAACAAATTCGGGATAGTGGGACACTGTCATCTCGCCGCCCGCGTTTTCTATGCTTTTTCTCAAAGTTGAAAGTCCGCCGCCCTCTTTTATTCTGCCGTTCGGCTTTTCGCCGTCGTTGGTTACGGTCACGCTGTATCCGCCGGGAAGGCCTGCTATTCTGACGAACACAGCCGAGCCGTGAGCGTGTCTGACGCAGTTGGTCAGGCATTCGCTTATGGCTTTCACGACAAGCTCGTATATAAGCGGCTCTATCGGAAGCATTCCGTCAAGGCGGATATCCACTCCGAGCTCCGCCGCCCGGTTGAGCAATATATCATACGGATCGTCGCTGTCGGATTTCGGTGAATAGACAAGCGTTCCGGCGGCGACGGAAAGCGTCGCTATCTGTTTCTCGAGATCTCCGTCGGGGATCTCGCCCAAAAGGACCTTTCTGATAACGGCGAGACTGCTTCCGATATCGTCATGGATCTTCATTTTGAAGGCGAGATATTCTCTTTCTCTTATTCTGTCCTCGGCTCGAAGATACATTTTTCCGAGTTTAGCGTTTATCCGCTCAAGCTCGGCGTTGTCCCTGACAAGCTCGGCGTTCGCTTTCGACAGTTCGGTCGCGTCGGATAAAATCGACTCGGTATAGTGCCTGCCGTACTTCGAAATGACATCATGTTCAAAATAGAACCAAACTCTGCCGTCGGGGAAAACATAGCCGCCGTCATGAGTTTTGACTATACCGTTTTCGTCGCAGTTTTCAAGAGCGGACTTAAGCTCCGAAAGCGTTTGGAGATCGCGTCCCGTCATAGCGTGATAGAGCCTGTACATCTGCCTGTTGCAGAGCTTGACGGTTCCTCTGTCGGTGAAATAACAGCCCGCGAGCGGAAGATCGTCCATCGCTTCTTTTATGCTGGCTTTTGTTATTCTGTTTTTGTCTTTTTTTGCGCTGTACACAGTGAGTATGATCATCAGGACAGCCGTTATAACGGTTATGAGCCACAGCGAAAATAAAGGAACCGTGTTGAGCTTATCGCCGCAGGTCAGCAACGAAAACACGGCGAACATGACCGCCGTCCATAAGGTCTCGGCTATCCAAGCGGCTTTTTTGCGGCGCTCGAATGTCCATATCAGATAGAATATCTGAAAGCAAACAACTATGAACATCGCAAACAGCAGAATAAACTGCGCTCTCGGAGATGAGAATTGCCATGCCGTCATGTTTTGTCACCTCCCGATGTCAACGGATATGAGATGAACCATCCGTCGCCGTCGCGTTCGGCTTCGACCGACGGATATTTTTCACTAAGAGCCGACAGGTCGGCGTCGCATTCAAGGTTCGAACTAAAGCGCATCTCGCCGTCGTTATCACAGACAGATACAAAGAAATACCCGAGCGTACCCAAAGACATTTCGATCGCCTCTTCGAATATTTCATAAGCCGAAAGCGCCGCCTCGGTCGACAGCATAACGCTGTTTTCGGGTATGTAAACATTGCCTCCGACGCCGATAAGCGAAAGGTTGCTGCAGGATTCGCGTAGGGCGCCGCCCAAAAGTCCGAGCGGCAGGCTTTCGTTTCGGTCGGCCGAGATCACCATGTCCTTGTGGCGCTTGATATATGTTGCGAGGACGAGAATCCTCAGAAGCAGGTCTTTTCTCTCTTTTGAATCGGGAGCCGCCCTGTCGAAATTTTCGGAGAGCGAGTCGATCTCTCTGAGCTGCTTCTGCGTTTCTCTCTGAACGAGGTCATAGAGCCTGTTCTGCTCTTCCAGGCGATATCTCTGCGCGTCCTGTTTATACTGATCCCTGAGGAGATCGTTTCTGTCCTGAAGTTCCTCTTTTGTGGATTCAAGCTCGGATCTGACCTTGACGAGTTCCGAGACGTTTTCCTGCCAGACGGTGTGGCCGCCGTTTATGGGATAAGCCTTAACAAGCGTTTCGCTGTTTATGAGGTACTCCCCGCTCTCTGCTTTGGCAAGTTCTCCGCGCGAAAGCGGAAAAGCGGCGTCGGAAGAATATCTGACGGTATAATTTTCGTCTGTTATCTGCATTCCGACCGACGACGTCCTGAACAGCTCATCGTAGTCTGTATTTGTCGGGATAAGACCTGCCTTAAGACAGCTTTCGAGCGTACCCGAAAACAAAAGGCACAGCGCAACGGTAACATCTCCGGCTATGTAGAAAAGCCATGAACTGCGGTCGTCTATATATAAGGCGTAAAGAACGCAGTATATAACTGTCAGGGAAATAAAAATCGGCGGAAGCCATATAGTTTTGCGGTTTCGCGAGCCTCTGCATTTGAAGATCATTATTCCGACCGCTGTCAGAGCGAAGACGGCCATACAACCGGCGACGAGATAGTAGCCGAACTCTCTCGAATAGGCTTGATCCGACCATATTTCGGGCTCGGGCGGAAACGAAAAAACGAGGAAGTGAAAGTCGTTCGTCAGAACGAAAAGAACGAGCGCGGTTATAGGTATAAAAAACAGTCTGAACTTTTTCGGGAAGCGATAGTTTTCGGGCTTTCCGAGCGAAGCGGCGATGAACACCGACAAAAACGGTATGAACAGCATAGGGAAGTAGTAGAGATACCAAATATATCGCTCGATATGAAGATTATAGGCGAGTATGAATTTGACGGTTCTTATGCCGACCCAGAACACCATTAGGGCGGCGACGGCGGTCAGAAGCCGGCGAACCTGCGCCTGCATAACGCGGCGGCGGACGGATATTCCCCAATAAGAGAACAGACCGATATAAAGGAAGCCGCGGACGCAGCTTGCAAAGCTGCTCGAAAGTTCACGGGCGGCTGTTCGGCAGGCGACGGCTGAAAGGATGCACAAAGCTATCGCGACAGAAATTTTCACGCTGCGCTTGTTATATTCCATCCGATTTCCTCCCCTGCTGAGTTTTGTTGTGGATTTAAGTTTAACATAAATTTCGAACTTTTTCAATGTTAAGCTGAGGGAAGCCGAACCATATACGGTTTTTAAGGCATATTTTCGCCGATACCGCATTAAAAAGTCTCGCGAGGCGTCAGCTGAGGGCGCCGAACCCTATACACCGAAAATCCGATGTCGAATTAAAAATAAAGGCGATACTCACCCGTACCGTCTTTATCTTGTTCGCTTATTTCTTCTCGACCTGCGTCCAGACGATTATTGAGTTATGTATTTTCCTGAATATGATCTTCTCGCTGTACTCTACCGTCAGTGGAACAGAACTGTTGAAATTCTTGTTTTCGGCGGTATTCTTCGCAACGAGAGAGACATTGGTTTTCACAGTTGTATTAGGTGGGATTTCCTGATAACCATCCACTTCACTGAGCACCCAAGCATCATTTTTCTCAAACATATACTTAGAAGGCTTTTTTAGTAAAAGTTTAACATCTACCTTGTTTTCAACTTTTACCAAACAACAAACTAAATGGAAAACCCCCAGTCCTGTACAGAACAGAACTGGGGGCATAAGAAATTTTGTGTCTACTAACTATTGACTACTTCAATAATTCAAGGCGGCAGGGTTTTGATTTTCTGCCGCCTTTCGCTTGTTTTGTTATTTATTCTTAGGCTTTTTGATCTTGTTTAATCTCGCGTTGATGTCGAGTATCTGCTCCTTCGTGAACAGGCCGCCTGCCATCATGCAGACGCGCTTGACGGTGAAGCTCTTTCCCATGTCGATAAGGCTCTTGTTGATCTTCATCCCCTTCGCCATGTCGGCCATGCCGCCCGTTTTTCCGCCGCCCTTTTTCATGTTCGAGACGACGGATTTCACTATACGCAGGGCGAGAATTTTGCCCCTGAAAGTCGACAGAATGTCGCCTATCGTGTCGTTTACGCTCATGTATCCCGGCGGAGTTTCGATCTCGAACCAGTTGATGACCGCGCCCTCCTCCTTGAGAACATAGTCGGGGTTGGGTTTGTCGACCTTTCTGATGAAGCTCTCGTCTTCAAGCTCGCCTGCCCTCGCCGTGAGTTTGGTCTCGCCGACGTTCGGAACAGCGAATTTGAAGAACGGATAGCGCTCTTTTTTCTGTTTTCCGAGACTTTCCCCGTTGGCGAAAAGTTCGACCTCATCCATGTTGGTGTACACGCGGACTTCTGTCGTATCCTCGGTTCTGTCGATGTAGCGTTTTCCGCAGATGTGGACGAACGGTTCCTTTGAAAGCCATGCTTTGTAGGCGTAGAACGCGTCCTTTTTATACTGTCTGTCGAAGGTGACGAGTCCCTTATGATTCATGCCGTTTTCGCCGCCCTCACTTCTTGCGTCGGCGGCAAAGTCGAACATATTCCAAACGTGGGTCGCCCAAAGCCATGGACGCTCGGCGAGCTGTTTGATGACTTCCTCATGATATATTGTTTGGTACTCCTCGGTGTAATCTCCCTGTTCGGGCGCTGAGGTATGCCAGTTGAGTGCCTCGCAGCCGTATTCGCTCAGTCCGATCGCTCTGTCGGGATATTTCTTATGGAACTTATCAAACCACGGGCCGTACATATCATACTTTCCGCCGTACCAGCCGAAATAGTGGTTATATGACACGACATCGGATATCTTCGCATATGCTTCGTCGGGGTCGCACATACTCAGTACAGCGACGACCGTCGGTCGGCTGCTGTCGAGCTTATGGGCGAGATCGTTGAGCTTTCTGTGATTTTCAAGCAGCGAAGCGTCCCCTGCTCCGTTCATGGTTATCTCGTTTGAAAGTCCCCATACAACTATACTCGGGTGATTGATATTCTGATATATAAGCTCCTTCATCTGTGAAAGAGTGTTCTCTTCGCCCGTCGGCATGTGCTTTGAGATATACGGTATCTCCGCCCAGACTATCATACCCTTTTCGTCGCAAAGGTCATAGAAGGTCTGACTGTGCTGATAGTGAGCGAGTCGTATTGTGTTCGCTCCGACCTCGCATATAAGCTCCATGTCTTCTCTGTGCTCTTTCTCGGTCAGAGCGTTGCCGATAACGGGTCTGTCCTGATGGCGCGAAACACCTCTGAGCGGATACGGTCTGCCATTGAGGATGAAGCCTTTCTGCGGATCTATCCTGAAGCTGCGGCATCCGAACTTTGCGCTTATTTCGTCCGTTTCCTCGCCGCCAAAGATAAGCTTAGCCGTGAGAGTATAAAGATACGGATCGTCCACGCCGTTCCAAAGGTGGACGTTTTCTATCTTCGGGAATACTCTTGCGCTGTCCGCGGCTGTTTCGCCCGAAATTACGACATTGCCGTCCATATCGCTTATAGTGTACTGAATGAGACAGTCTGACGGGCCATTGACATAAAACTCGGTTTCAACCGTCGCGCTTGAGCCGTCAACTCTCGGAATTATGCGAACACCCGGCGCGCCGTAGAAATCAAGATCAAAGTGACGCTCGTTCACAGATATGACCGAAACATCGCGGTATATACCGCCGTAGAATGTGAAGTCGGCGACCTGCGGATAAACTCTGTCGTTCGGGCTGTTATCCGCCGCGACGACGAGCAGGTTTTCGTCGAGTATCTCGGGGATCTTCACTCTGAACGTCGAATATCCGCCGTCGTGCCTGCCGATAAGTTTTGCGTTCCAGTATACCTCGGCGCTCGAATTGACAGCTTCGAACTCAAGGTAGTGTACCGAAGAATCGCCGAGTTCGGATTTTTTAAGCGATTTTGCGTAGAAGCACTTACCTCTGTAATAGTCGTTTCCGCCGTCCTGACCGTCGGTTCCGTTCCATGTGTGCGGAAGGTTGACCTTCTCCCAGTCGGTCGGCAGGCTGTTCGGCGCGGATTTAGCGCTCTTCGAAAACAGCCAGTCTATATTTATGTTGATTTTTTCTCTCATAACTGTGCCTCCGGGTTATTCTTCAAGCTCTGCGTTGTCGTTGAGCTTATAAAGGAAATGCATACTGACAAAGCTGATAACCGCGCCGATAAGCGGCAGGAAGCTTGTCACAAAATATATCTTTTCTGGTACGCCTGCCGCCTGCTCAAGAGCGCCGAGATCTTTGCTGTATCCCGTTGCGCTGATGGCGAATGAAACGGCGGCTGCGCCGATGCCCTGAGCGACCTTGCGGAAGAAAGAATAGGTGGCGTAGATTGAGCTTTCCTCTCTTCTGCCGCTTACTTTCTCCTGATAGTCGATACAGTCGGCGACGAGCGCCCACATAAGAGTCATATAGAACGCCGCGCCGAACATTGCGACCGCGAGAAGCACCATCCACAAGTACGGATTTCTGATGCGTACGAAAGCGGCAACGGCCGAAGCCACGGCGGAAATAACAAACGGATATGTGCAAAGCTGTTTCTTCGTGAACTTCTTAAGCGCAGGCTTGACAAGGAGAATACCTATGGCAACAGGGCAGCCTGCGACTATGCTCGCGACCGAAATGAGATCCGTGTTTTTAAAGTAGCACATAAATGTATACGGTATCGACGATGTGACAGTCATCATCAAAGCGATATATGCGACCGTGGAGATCGTCACGCCGAGCATGGGTTTGTTCTTGAAGAACGACTTCATTGTTTCAACATAGTTGAACTTTTGGTTCTGAACGACAGGAGTGACGCGCTCGGTCGTCATCTTTCTCAAAAGATAGAACGATACAAGGCCGATAACGCCCATAACGGCGACGATATAGATGAAAAGCTCGCCTCTGGGGTTTTTATTCTTGTCATAAACGAGTTTCGGGAGCAGTATCATGACGGGGATCTGCGCCGCCATTGCGCCGATACTTCTCCACTGCGAAAGGTCGGCTCTCTCGCTCGGAACGCTCGTTATGCATGACTGCATCGAGCCGTATGGAACGTTGACGCTCGTATAAGCGACGCTCCAAATGCAGTAAATGCCCAGACACATGGCGACCTTAACGCCGTAGGCGGCGTTCGGAGCATAGATGAACATAGCTATGCTCGACAGGAGCAGGAACGGGCTCGCCCACTTTATCCACGGCTTGAATTTTCCGTCTTTTCCGGGTTTCGCCGAGTCGCAAAGTCCGCCGATTATCGGGTCGTTGATGGCGTCGAAGACTTTTCCCGCCAATATCAAAAAGCCGAAAAGTATGGGGTCGATCTTCATGCAGGTGACGAAGAAAATCATCATATAGTTGTTGATGAAGGCGAAGCTCATGTTACAGCCGAAGTCGCCGAAGGCGTAGCCTATCTTGTCCCTCATGCCGAACGGTCTTACCGCGGTGTTTTCTTTAGTCAAGGTTATCCCTCCGTTTTTTGTAAGTTGATACTGATATTATACATACATTACAATATTTTTTCAATAATCGCGGCTGTTTTTATATAATTTGTTATAAATTGTTAATCAGTTCGCTCCCAACTTTCTTTCGGGTACGGGGAACCCCCGAGCAGACATTAAAGCGTACAGCCCGGAGGGAAAATTTCTTCTTGTTTTCGTCTTATATGATACACAATTCGGGTTATGTCTGATTGCAGGTGTAGTCGCTGACGGCTATGGATATGCAGCATACCTTTTTCGCGCCTGCCGAATAAAGCGCTTTGGCGCATTCGTTGAGCGTGGCGCCCGTGCTTTTGACATCGTCGCAAAGAAGCACGGTTTTGCCCTTGACGGATTCCGCTTTTCCCTCGCCGATTTTTATCGAGCCGGAGAGGTTGGTCAGGCGCTCATCCATGCCGAGAAAGTGTTGCTTTTGGGTTTCGCGGCATTTTTCGAGGGTCTCGCGGTCGAAGTCGAGCAGGAAAGCTCGGGCGAGCCTTTCGGCGATAACGGCGGACGAGTTATATTCGTCTTTGTCATACGACGGTACGCAGACGGCTGTATCAAATTCGACATCGGCATATTCAGAGGTGATCTTATCGCAGACATCGGCGAAGAACTCATCGAAAATTCCGTCGCGGACATTGTCTTTAAGCTCGAGTATCATATTTTTGACCGTTCCGCCGTAGTAATATGCCGCGACGGTTTCGGCGCAGATTTGATCGCAGGTCAGCGGATCGTGATCTTTGAGTGAAGCGCCGCATTTATGGCAGACGGGAGACGCTATCGGGACAAGGCTTTTTCTGCATTTATCGCACACGGCGCCCTCGGAAAGCAGCTTTCCGCAGCCGCTGCACCTCGGAGGATAAATCGCGTCAAGGATTATGCTCTTAATGCGTTTAAGCCTGCGCTTCACATTCATATTTTCACCCCGTCACGAGAAATTTTGCAAGTATTCGCCAAGTAAAACTAATCGAATTATAACATTGACGGGAGTGTTAATACAGAAGTAATATTCCCACACGGGTTTCTTGAAATGATTTATGCAGATATATAAAGAAAGATACCCGTATAAAGCGTATCAATCGGGACAAAAAGTGAGAATTTCTAAAAAGACCGACAAAGCGCCCCACCGCCGCATAATGCGACGGTGGGGCGTTATAGTGTGCAAAACGGGACGGGGCTGCGCCCCGTCCCGTTGGGTTATTTAGTCTTAACCGACTTGACCTTTGACCATGACGAATAGAGCTTGACGTTCTTTCCGTTTATCTTGACAAGCTTATACGTCCTGACTCGGACATAGTATTTCTTCTTGCCCTTGAGCTTTTTGACCTTTGCGGAAGTCGTCTTGTTCTTGCCGACAGTGACAGTCTTTGCTCTGCTCATGCTTGACTTGGTGCTGTATTGGAGTTCGTAGCCTTTGGTCTGGGCGGTCTGCGCCGACCACTTGGCGGTGAACTGCTTCTTGCCTGCCGTGAGTTTGGAGATAGATGTTCCTTTCGGAACGATCTTGAAGACAAGCGTCTTTGTGCCTCTGTATTTGCCTTTGAATGTGATCGTTACCGAATACTGACCGACATTTTTACAGCCTGATGAATATTTGACTGTGTAGTCTGTGCCGTTTTTGAGGGTCTTGCCTGTGCGGTCTTTGACAACTACCGACGGGCGTTGGGTCTTGCCGTTGTAGGTGAAAGTGGTCTTTGAGAGGGAGATTGTCTTGATCGACGCTATGGTCGTCTTTGACTTTATCGCTTGGCAGGTCGTACATTTTGTTATGGTCGAGCCGTTCTTTGTGAGTGTGGCTTTGGTAACGACTGTTTTAAATGAGTGGCCCTTTGCCGCAATGTAGACGCCCTTTTTAAGAACAGCTCCGCAATCGCTGCACTTGGTATCACCCGTGTAGCCCTTTGCGGTACAGGTGGCATTTTTCTTGTTTATAACGCTCGTTTTGCCCTTGTGATTGTTTGGATTAACAGCGATTTCAGTGCCGCTTGCAATTATCTCTTTGCAATCATTACAAACGGTGTTGCCCGTGAAGCCTTTTTCTTTACAGGTTGCCGCTTTTGCTCCGACAACCGACGTGTGAGCGTGCTTGCACTCATTTTTGGGCAGCAGCAAGGTGAAAGTCTCTGCAACGGGATCGCCGTTAATGTTTTTCTCTTTCATAAGGTATGTATATGTAACCTCTTTTGCGCCGGGAGCGACGGTTAAAATGTTCCCGTCGACAGTACCGCCGACCCAGTTCGAGGTGCGGCTTACATCGAAGCCGGAGACTTCCGTAAGCTTTGAAAGGTCATACCGTCCGTTTTCGTCAGGCTCAATTTTGAAGGAATTGCCTCTCGCATGAATACAGTAGTTATCAGTTGAATATGTATAGGAAAGATGTTCGTTGTTCTCTGCGTCAATCGCAGTAAGGTTATTATTTTCACAATAAAGGCGCCAGAATTTTTTGCAGTTATCGCCGTTTTTGCTTACATCGATTTTTGTGATCTGATTATCGTTACAGAAGAGATCAATAAGATTCGGATAAGCCGAAATATCAATATATGTGAAGCGATTGTTGTTTACATTTAAAGATAAAAGATTCGGAGCCTCGATTTTTTCGATCGAGGATAGTTTGGCATTTTCACAAACAACATTATTTAACCGCCCTCCCGAAAGTTCCAATGTTTCAATCGGATTATTCGAGCAAATAACATTCTTTAACTCACGGTTTTTGTCAATAATCTTCAGTGATGTGAGCTTGTTATTTTTACATTCCACATCACTAAGATAACCGTTATTGTCAAAATTAAGAGAAGAAATGTCGTTGTCATTGCAGAATAAAAAGAAGAGATTTGAAAACTGCGAAGTATCAAGCGAGGTCAACTTGTTGTTTTCGACATTCAAATATTCAACAGTGTAGGTTTTTACACCGTCCAGGCTTTCCAAAAAATTATTCTTTAACTCGAGACGGGTTATTATTGGGCAGTTTTCAATCGAAAGGCTTGTCAGCTTATTGTCAGGACAATAAATCTCTTTAAGATTCGGACAGTCAGCAATTCTTAACGAAGAAAGCCCGGTATCGCCGAGACCGATATATTCGAGTCTCTTCAGTCCGTTCACCGAAATGCGTACATTCCCGTTTTCGGTAAATCTGACACTCTCAAGCTCTGTCATATTTCTCAGATCGTATGAGCCGCTGATATTATTTTTGCTGCAATCAATGTTCTTCAGATTCAGACACTTATCGATTACTAAATCCGATATTTGGTTTCCGCTGCAATCAAGATATTCAAGTGCGGTGTTGTTTGAAAGATCAAGCGATGTCAGATTGTTGTTAGATAAAGACAGGTAGCTAAGAGCAGTATTATGACTTAAATCAATCTCGGCTATTTTTGTCAGCCCTATAATAAGAGTCTCGAGCTTCGTGTTCTTCGATACATCGATTTTTTCCAAATCCCGGGCGCTGCTCACACGCAGTTCTTTAAGCTCGGTGAAATATTCAATGCCTCTGCAATCCCTGACATACATACCTAACCATAATGTTTCGGCGCGGTCTATTTCTCTCTGACTAAGCCAGCCGTCTTTATTGATGTCAAAAGAAACGGCGTTGCTGTAAACATTACGATCCGGAAAGCTGTCATATGTTATTTCAACAATTTTTTCGGACGTATCCTCGGTATCTTCCGCAAACACGGCGAATGGCAACACACCGGACGCAAGGATGACTACAAGAGCGATGGCAACGGCTTTTTTATACAGACTTATAATCTTCATAAATTTGCTCCTTTCTAAAAAC
>USMJ01000013.1 GCA_900555805.1 uncultured Oscillospiraceae bacterium
AAAGCACCGACCGAGCCGGCAGGCGAGAACGCCGGTGGCGACCTTTGGGGCGTAGCCACAAAAGCCCCGACCGAGCCGGCAGGCGAGACCCCCACCAACGGCTACCGCCGTCGGCAGGCACACCCGACCGCCGTTCGCCGCAGCCAGCCTGCGGACTGCACAGCATAAATCCGACCCGACAGCAGCGGAGCGACTGTTCGCGCACTCTCAACGGCTGCCGCCGCAGAGAGTACGCTCACAGCCGCTTGCGGCGCCTTCGGCGCCGCGGTCAGCCTCGAACTGAACAGCGAACCGCAACCCCATGCAACGGCGAGCTTACTCGCGCAGCTTCTCCGCAAAGGCCCCATTCCCCAACATTCTGTATTCTTCAGCACACCGACCACAATCCGCCTGTCATTTGTTCCAAATAACCCCCCTGTCTTTTGGATATTTTTACTAAAAAACTCACGGCGGAAGAATAAATCTTGACTTAACAGCCGACTTAGTGTACAATAATAATAGAAAATTGGGTTAGTATTCACGGTATACTCTTTGAAAGGAGAATGAATTATGATCGGAAATGTTGATATCCTCGGTCTTTGGAAGATGTTTATCGGCTTTTTAGACAGAGTTGTCGCTTGGCTCGTATTTATTTTCGGCGGCGGAGAGTGGAACCCCGACGCTGTCGGCGGCAAAAAATAAATCTTTCTGACTTAAGGAGTAATATATGGACTGGTATCTTTTCAGAGATCTTTATGTCTTCTTCAAAAACGCCATAACGAGATTCCTTGAGTGGATCTTCACGAACTTCGGCGGAAAAAAGGACGACGAATAAGATTTTTTAATTCACGGCCAAGGGCGGTCTTTGTGCTTAGCATAAAGACCGCCCTTTTTCTTTGTTCATACAAAATTCACATTAAAAATGCAAAAATTACTATGTTTGCCGTTATTTTTCTTGACATTTTTGTGTGATTTTGATAAACTTAATACATCTACAGGTGTAAGCGGCATTCCACGGAAAAGTGAGTGACCGCTCACCCGGAATAAGGAGGAATTCATCATGACAGATGCAAAAACCTTAGCGTATATCAACCTTTTCGGTATCTTAGGCGCTTTGGAAAATCTTTGTGAGCTTGACGAAGGCGCACAGGAATTGTTAAAGGGTAAAAAGCCCATCTCAATCGGCATCACGGTCAAGGGCGGCCCGAGCGCAACCCTTACCTTTAAAAACTGCCGCTGCAGAATGGAAGAAGGCGTCAGCGACTGCGATGTTAAGCTTCCGTTCTCTTCTTGCGAGAAGTTCAACGGTCTGCTCGACGGAACGACCACTCCGATCCCGTCAAAGGGCTTCACACACATCGGCTTTCTTCTCAAACAGTTCGTCGGTCTGACCGATATTCTCACCAAATATCTCCGCCCGACAGAGGAAGACCTCAAGGACGAAAAGTTCTTCGAGACAAGCACGAAGATCATGTTCTATCTCATCACGGTCGCTATCTCTCAGATCGCTAACCACGACGAGATCGGCAAGTTCAGCGCTCACCTCGTACCCGACGGTATCATCGAAATGTCGATCAAGGGCTCTGTCGGCGCAACGATCAGAGTTAAGGATCATCACTTCGTCACGATCAAACAGAGACCTCAGTCGTACCGCTCGGCTATGCAGTTCGGCGACATTCATCTCGCCCGCGACCTCTTCGACGGCAAGGTCAACGCAGTTGCCTGCATAGGTGAAGGAACGATTGAGATGCACGGTCTCATCAACATGATAGACAATGTCAACAGAATTCTTGACAGAGTCGGTCTCTACTTAGCATAAGGAGGGTTTTAAAATGAGTTTTCCGACATATAAAAATGATAAAAGTGCCGAGCTTTATGCGAGAGCCACAAAAGTCATTCCTTCCGGCGTTTACGGTCATTTAGGCCCTGCCGAAGGTCAGTTCATCCCCGTTCAGAAGTGGCCCCGTTTCTCAGACAAGGCCAAGGGTACATATTTCTGGGATGTTGACGGCAACAGATATATCGACTATATGTGCGCATACGGTCCGAACGTTCTCGGCTACTGCGACCCCGATGTTGACAAGGCGGCTATCGCCCAGATCAAACTCGGCAACTGCACGACCTCGCCGAATAAGATCATGATCGACTGCGCCGAGCTTCTCGTTGACACCGTTAACTGCGCCGACTGGGCTTTCTTCGCCAAGAACGGCAACGACGTCACACAGGCGGCTATCATGACCGCAAGAGCTCACACCCACAGAAAGAAGATCATCTTCTTCAACGGCTTCTATCACGGCGTTTCAGCCGTCGTTCAGAAGATCGACTATCCGGGCATTCTTCCCGAGGACGTCGCCAACAACCTCTATGTCAACTGGGACGATATCGACGGTCTCAAGAAGACTATCGAGGAGAACAAGGGCGAGATCGCGGGTCTCATCGCTCAGCCCTATAACCACGGCAACTTCGCCGACAACTCGATCTCAAGCAAGGAGTTCTGGCAGCAGGTCCGCAAGCTTTGCGACGACAACGGAATCATTCTTATTATAGATGACGTACGCGCCGGCTTCCGTCTTGACCTTGCAGGTTCCGACCACTATTTCGGTTTCAAGGCCGACCTTATCTGCTTCTGTAAGGCTCTGGCAAACGGCTACAATATGTCAGCCCTTTGCGGCAGAGAGTTCCTCAAGAGCACTGTTTCCGGTCTTTCATACACAGGTTCATACTGGATGAGCGCTGTTCCGTTCGCGGCTTGTATCGCTTGTATCAACAAGATGAAGAAGCTCGACACTCCCAAGCTCTTCAGAGAAAAGGGTCTCAAGCTCACCGACGGCCTCATCGCCGCAGGTAAAGAGCACGGCTTCGACCTCGTATTCTCGGGCGAACCGTCGCTGTTCTATCTCAGAATAGCTAACGACGACTCCATGCTCCTTCATCAGGAATGGATCGCCGAGTGCGTCAACAGAGGCGTATTCTTCGCTTCTCACCACAACCACTTCATCAACGCGGCTCTCTCAGACGACGACATCAAGCTCACTGTTGAGATCGCCGAGGATGCGTTCAAGGTTGTCGCCAAGAATCACCCCGAGCTCGCCGAGCTTCACTGATAAAAGTATTTAATGCGTATGCGGCGGGCACTCGCTTCAAACCGGGGCAAACGACTTCGGCAAGCACTCACTCGCCGCGTACGGCAAAAAATAAAAGTAAAATTTTTAGGAGGAAATAACTATGCCACTTTCAAAAAAAGAATGGCTTGCGCTTGAGAAGAAAGCATTTGATCTTCGTAAGCTCTGCCTTCAGACAACAATGTGGGCAGGCAGCGGTCATATCGGCGGCGGTATGAGCGTTATGGATCTTCTCACCGTTCTTTATTACAAATATCTCAACATCAAGGTTGAGGAGCCCAAGTGGGAAGACAGAGACAGATTTATTCTTTCAAAGGGCCACGCTGCTATTGCGTACGCCCCGGTTCTCTGCGACAAGGGATTCAACGATCCCGAAATGTTAAAGACATTCAACCTTTCAGGTTCTAAGATGGGTATGCACCTTGACTCAAACAAGGTCGTCGGCGTTGACGCTTCGACAGGCTCTCTCGGCCACGGCGTTTCTATCGCGGCAGGTACGGCTCTCGCAGCGAGAATCCTCGGCAAGGACTATCTCACATACGTTGTCACAGGCGACGGTGAGCTTGGCGAAGGCTCCAACTGGGAAGGCTTCATGACCATCAACCACTATCAGCTTTCCAACTGCATCGTCTTCATCGACAGAAACCACTGCATGATCGACGGTCCGACAGAGGAAGTTATGAAGCTCGAGCCTCTTGCTGACAAGATGGTTGCTTTCGGCTTCAACACTCTCGTTATCGACGGCAACAATATCGGCGCTCTCTGCGACGCTATTGATCAGGCTATCGAAAGATCGAAGGAAAAGTGCGCTCCGACCTGTATCATTATGGATACTAAGAAGGGCGCAGGTATCAAGGACATCGCGGGCGACTATCACTGTCACTACATGGCTCTTGACGACGACACCTTTGCAAGATACAACAAAGAACTCGAAGAAGATTATAATGCACGCTGCGCTCGTGCGGAAAAGGAGGGTAAATAATTATGGCAGGCGGATTTGTTTATAACGCAATCGACCAGACAGATGTTGCTACCGCTGAAATTTACGGTAAGGCTCTGGCTGACCTCATAATGAAAGACCCCAAGGTTGTCGCTATCACGGCTGACCTTGCAAAATCAACAAAGCTCGGCGACGTTCTCAAGGTTTGCCCCGAGAGAGTTATCAATGTCGGTATCGCTGAGCAGGATATGTTCGGCGTAGCCGCAGGTATGGCAAGAGCAGGCTGTATCCCGTTCCTTTCGGGCTTCTCAGCTTTCACTTCGATGAGAGCCTGCGATCAGCTCCACACCGACATCTGCTATCAGAACGTCAACGCTAAGATCATAGCCACTCACGCCGGCACTTCGTTCGGCCAGGCAGGTTCAACACATCACGCTATCGTTGACCTCGCTATCACAAGAGCTATGCCCAACCTCACTGTTATAGTTCCCGCCGACGGTTTCGAGACCGCCAACGCAGTCAATGCGGCGTACGAAAACTTCGGACCCTATTATATCCGTATCAACAGAGGTTTCGACCGTGTTCTCTACAAAGACATGAACTACGGCTTCGAAGTTGGCAAGGCTGTTGAAGTACACGAGGGTACAGACATCACGGTTATCGCTTGCGGCTCATGCGTATTCCAGGCAAGAGAAGCGGCTAACTTCCTTGAGAACGCGGACGGCCTTAAGGTCAGAGTTCTCAATATGCATACAATCAAGCCCATCGACAAGGACGCCATCATCAAGGCTGTTATGGACACGAGAAGAATCATCACCGTTGAGGATCACAGCATCATCGGCGGTCTCGGCTCGGCTGTTTCAGAGGTCGTCGTTGAGTCCGGTAAGGCTTGCGCGTTCAAGATGCTCGGTCATCCCGACAAGTTCGCACCCATCGGTCTGCATGAAGACATTATGTCAGAGGTCGGCATCGACGCTAACGGCATAATCGCGGCAGTCCGTGAGGTTATGAAGAAAGACTTCGAAGAAGACGACAACTGGGACGACGAATTCTAATACAGGAAAGGAGCAAATATAATGTCAATACCACAGGAAGCATTATATTCAAACAAGATATTTTTAAATGCTGCTCTTCCGCTCGTTAAGGTCATCGCGACAGATGTTCCGTCTCTCGCGAAGAAATTTGAACACGCTCACGCCGTCATTCAGGTCAGCTGTCTCAATCCCGAAGCTCCCGAGGGCAAGGTCGGTATGCACTTCGTCGTCAACAGCGGCGAATGGCTCGTTCACACCTGCCTGACGAAGGATCCTCATATTGAGCTTGAGTTCAAGAGCGTTGAGGCTCTCAACGGCTTTTTCAAGGGCAACATAACACTCGGCGCCATTCCGAAGATCCACGGCGTTAAGAAAGCCGGCACACTCGTCGCTTTCGTTCAGGTTCTTCTCAAGATGGCTTCTCTTCTCGGCGCATCAACACCGCCGGAGGACGAAGAGACACAGAGACTCATGGTCAAGTGCTTCTTCTATCTTCTCACAAGCGGTATCAGCCAGCTCAACAAGCTCGGTCATCCCGAGATCCACGATTGGGCTTTGAAGTCGCCCGACAGAGTTTACGCTCTCGCAGTCGACGGACATCCCGAGGTTGCGGCATACATCCGCGTTAAGGCAGGCAAGACAAGAGCAGGCAGAGGCGAATACAAGAGAGCTATGCCTTTCTTCACTCTTCGCTTCGATTCCTTCAAGAGCGCGCTCGGCACTCTTCTCGGAACAGACGACATGCTCGAGTCGACAAAGTCAGGAAAGCTCATCATGGACGGCGCACCGGAATTCGGCGCACAGCTCGGCGGCTTCCTTCTTATGATCGGCGATCTTGCAAAATAAACTTATTTGAGTGCAATTTTTGCACTGTTATGTGAAAGATTTTTTATAAAAAAAGGCTTCATCCCCGGGAGTTGTGCCCCGGGGATGAAGTCTTTTTGAATTTTGGTTATTTTTATTTGGTACGCGCAAAGTAGCGTGCGTGAGTCAGCGGCGGCGAGGGCTGCGCGTTTGTGCGGTCCTCGCCGCAGGCAGTTGTGAGGGTATCGCGGCGCATTCGTCACCGCCTGCATCCGAACCCTGACTTCCAAAATTTTCACAATTTTTCCTCTTATTTTTATCCTTATTTTTGCCCTGAGTTTTAGCATATTTTCTTGCATATTTTACTCTTTTCTGCTATAATAAAGTGTACTGTATTATTGTGTATTATTATATTCATTTTTAGTTTTGTCCGCCTTGACGGGGCAAATGAAATGTGACTATATATTGTTAAGGAGGAATAAATTTGGACTCTATTTCCGAATTGTGGGAGCTTGTCAAACAGGATATGCGAGCTTCCGTCAAAGAGATAGCCTACGACTTCTGGCTCGCTCCTTTAGAGTTTGTTAAATATGAGAACAACAAGATGACTTTGCGGATAAATGCCGACTTTAAGAGAAACACAATTTTAGATAAATTTTCAACTGTTATCAGAGACTCGGTCGAAAACGTTTTCGGCTTTGCGGTCGATGTTGAGATCATACTTCCGGGCGAAGAAAAGATAGAGGAAGAGGGAAAAATCGACTCCGCCACGAAAAAGGCAATGAATAAGTATAACTATTCGTTTGAGAATTTCATTATCGGCTCTTCGAATAAATTCGCCCACGCGGCGGCTATAAATGTCGCGAACAATCCGGGCGGCTCATATAACCCTCTGTTTATCTACGGTCACTCCGGTCTTGGAAAAACTCATCTTCTCTGCGCCATACAAAAGCAGATATTGGAGAATAATCCTAAGACTAACATTATATACACAAGCGGCGAGCTTTTCACCAACGAGCTTATTCATTATATCAGTCTGAAGGACACCCACACGTTCCATGAAAAATACAGGAATGTCGACGTTCTTCTGATAGACGATATCCAGTTCATAGCCAAAACCGTCAGCACTCAGGAGGAGTTCTTCCACACCTTCGACTACCTCATTCAGAAGGGCAAGCAGGTCGTTTTGACTTCGGACAGGCCTCCGAAAGAGATGGTCACTCTCGAAGAGAGACTGAGAAACCGATTCGAGTGGGGTCTTATGGCGGACATTCAGCCGCCGACGCTTGAGACGAGAATGGCGATAGTCAAGCTCAAGAGCGAGGAGATCGGGATAGCCCTCTCCGACGATATAATCAAATACATAGCCGAACACATTAAGAAGAACATTCGTCAGCTTGAGGGAATCGTCAAGAAAATCGAGGCTTATTATAATCTTTACATGGTAAGTCCCACGATGGAGAACGTTCAGGAGATGATGGCGGATCTCATCAATGACGAACAGCCCTACCCCGTGACGGTCGACAATATCATCGTTGAGGTCGGCAGGATCTTCGACGTCACGCCCGTTGAGATAAAGTCGACCAAGCGGCAGGCGAACATTGTCCTCGCCCGTCAGGTGGCTATGTATATCGTCCACGAGACGACGAACCTTTCGCTGAAAGATATCGGCAAGGAGTTCGGCAACAAACACTACACGACGGTCATGCACTCTTTGAGCGAAATTGAGAGTAAGATGTCGAAGAATGTCACATTAAGAGCGACAGTTGACGACGTTCTGAAGAATATACTCGAAGATTACGGATAAAAGGTACGCATAAGCGAGTGCTTTTGACAAGTTTTTCCACACATATTCATGTGGAAAAAGAATAAGTTTTCCACATAGCGGTCTTAGTTCTGTATCAGCATATAATAACTAAAAATTTTCCACTCGCTTTTAACATCGGAAAAGAGCCCGCGAGTACCCCGAAAATAAAGGGACAAACACACTTTTCCACATATTCACGCCCCCTACTACTATTACTAAATATATTATATTATTCTTATGTTTTTGAGTTAAAAAAATCGGACTAAACGATCGGAGGTAAAAATTTATGAAAATAGTCTGCGAAACATCTGTGTTATATAAAGCCTGCCAGAACATCCAGCGTTCCGTTTCGACAAAGGGTACGCTTCCGGCTTTGGAGTGTATCCTGCTTGACGCGCTCGGGGACGGGGTTAATCTGACCGGCTATGACCTTGAAATAGGAAGCGAAACCTATATTTCCGCTTTCGTCGAAGAAAAGGGCAAGATTGCCCTCAACGCAAGACACCTTTGCGACATTCTGAGACTTCTCCCGGGCAATAAGGTCATGCTTTCGACGGACGAGAAAAACGTCTGTATGATCTCAAGCGAAGACACCGAATATTCTATCATCGGTACGGACCCCGAGACATATCCAGACCTGCCGAGCGTCAACGGAGTTTTCCCGATAGTAATCAACCAGGGCGTACTTAAAGATATGATAAGAAAGACTATCTACGCTGTTTCGATCGTCGACAGCAAGCCCGTTCACACAGGTATAAAGTTTGAGATAATCCAAAATCAGATAGTTCTTGTCGCTCTCGACGGCTTCCGTCTGGCGATAAGACGCGAACAGATAGAATATGACGGCGACGCTATGAGCTTCGTCGTACCGGCAAAAACGCTCAATGAGATTATCAAGATATCCGACGATGACGACGACGTTTTCACCATCAGCGTCGGAAAGAGACATATCGTTTTCCAGGTCGGCGAATACAAGATAATTTCGAGACTTCTCGAAGGCGAATTTCTTGACTATAAGTCGGCTATCCCGACAGCTTACACGACAAAAATAACCGTCGACGCCAAAGATCTTATCGAAAGTGTCGAAAGAGTTTCGCTTCTCGTTTCTTCCGAGAAGATCAAGACGCCGATACGCTGTCTCGCCGAAGATAATATGTTAAAGCTCTCGAACATCACCTCAGCCGGCAGAGCTAAGGACCGCTGTATAGCCGACACCGAGGGCAACAGCATAGAAATAGGCTTCAACGCGAGATATATGCTCGATGCTCTGAAAGTCTGCGACGAAGATAAGGTCAGCATTGAGCTTAACAGCAGCGTAAGCCCGATAATCATAACACCGACAGACAACGATAATTTCCTTTTCTTGATATTACCGATGAGGCTTAAAAATGAGATTGAAAGTTAAAATAGCTGAAAAGCAGGAAAAAACACTCGAAATAACGACGGAGTTCATCCGCCTTGACAGCGCCATGAAGCTCGCCGGAATAGCCGGAACGGGCGGCGAAGCGAAAATGCTCATTCAGGACGGACTTGTCAAAGCGAACGGCGAAGTCTGCGAAAGCAGGGGCAAGAAGCTTCGCGACAGCGATAGATTTGAATATAAAAGAATAGTATATGTGATAAAAAACGCGTGAGGAAAACGACATGAAGCTGACGGCTCTTGAAATCTCCGATTTCAGAAACATTGAAAAAATGAATATAGAGCCATGCGAAACGGTGAATGTCATTTTCGGCGAGAACGCCCAAGGGAAGACGAACCTGCTCGAAAGCATATGGCTTTTCACGGGCTGCCGCTCGTTTCGCGGCACGAAAGACCGCGAACTTGTGCGGTTCGGCTGCGACAGGGCGAAGCTTTCGCTGAATTTCTTTTCCGACGGAAGAGACCAATACATGAACGTCGATATAGACCAAAAAAGAAAGATATCCAAAAACGGAATAGCCTATCCGTCCTGTTCGAAAGCGGTGGGCGAAATGAGATGCGTTGTTTTTTCGCCGGTACACCTGAGTCTTATCAAACAGGGACCTGCCGAGCGCAGACGGTTTCTTGATATAGCCGTCAGTCAGCTCAGACCTAACTATGCGGTCGTTCTGACGGATTATAACCGCGCGATAAAACAGAGAAACATTCTCCTGAAAGACGCCGCTTATCACAGCGAAATATATAACATGCTCGACATCTGGGAGGAAAGAATAGCCAACTACGCTTCGAAGCTCGCAACCTACAGATTGACTTATCTCGAAAAGCTCAGAAAAGAAGTCTGTAAGATTTACAGCGGAATTTCTTCCGATAAAGAGTATATAGAAATAGAATATGTCCAGGGCGAATCGACCAAAAACTACGCAGGCATAGATGACTATCTCGAACTTCTGAAGAGATCAAGAAAGGAAGACATGATTTCGGGAAGCACTTCGGTCGGAGTACACCGTGACGATCTTGAGATAAAGATAAACGGCGTTTCGGCGAGAAAATTCGGCTCTCAGGGTCAGCAGCGTTCGGCCGCCCTCGCGCTGAAACTCGGCGAAGCGAGCGTAGTCAGAAAAATGACGGAAGAACAGCCCGTCGCTCTCCTTGACGACGTTATGAGCGAACTCGATATTTCGAGACAGGATTATATTCTAAATCACATAAAAAATTGGCAGGTGTTCATAACCTGCTGCGACCCGAACACGATAAAGAACCTCAAAGAGGGAAAAAGCTTCGAAATAGAAAAAGGCAGGCTGATATCCTGCGGGTGAAAATATGTTTTTACATTTAGGCAACGCGACAGTCGTTCATCAGGACGACATAATAGGAATTTTCGACCTCGACAACACGACGGTTTCGAAGGCGACAAGAGAATACTTAGCCAAAGCCGAAAAAGACGGCAGAGTTATAAACGTTTCGCCCGAACTTCCGAAGTCGTTTATAGTCTGTGAAAACGAAGACAAGACGAAAGAGCCGACAGTCTATATCTGTCAGATATCGACCTCGACGCTCATAAAAAGAGCCGACTCCGGCTTGATAGATATAAAGTAGGAAACAAGTTTAAAACCGATATTAAACGGAGGATAATATATGGACTCAAAAGATATCAAAGATCAGCAGCAGGAAGAAGAAGTATTTGAAATAGCTCATGAAGAAACCGAACAGGAAGAAGTAGAGCTTATGGATACCGCCGTCACGGAAGAATACACGGCGGACGCCATTCAGGTGCTTGAAGGACTTGAAGCTGTCAGAAAAAGACCCGGTATGTATATCGGCTCGACAGGACCGAGGGGTCTCCACCATCTCGTTTATGAGATAGTCGACAACTCGATAGACGAATCTCTCGCCGGCTTCTGCACTCATATCGAAGTCAACATTCTTCCCGGAAACGTTATCGAAGTCAGGGATAACGGCCGAGGTATACCCGTCGATATCAATGAACAGCAGGGATTGCCTGCGGTCACGGTCGTTCTGACTGTTCTTCACGCCGGCGGTAAGTTCGGCGGAAGCGGCTATAAAGTCTCGGGCGGTCTCCACGGCGTCGGTTCATCCGTCGTCAACGCCTTGAGCGAATGGATGGAAGTCGAGATAAGCCGAGACGGTCACATTTATCATCAGAGATTCGTCAGAGGTAAGATAGACACTAACCTTACGATTATCGGCGACACGAACGAAACGGGAACGCTCGTGCGTTTCAAAGCCGACCCCGAAATATTCACGGAAACCACAGAATACGACTATGAGACCTTACAGAGGCATTTAAGAGAATCGGCGTTTCTTAACGCGGGCCTTAAGATAACCCTCACCGACACAAGAAACGAGGAAGAGCCGCAGCAGGATGTGTTCTGCTACGAGGGCGGTATAGGTTCGTTCGTCGAATATATAAACGAGTCGAGAGGTCTGACTCCTATTCACGAAAAGCCGATACATTTCTCGACCGTCAGCGGCGACAGAAGCGCCGAGGTCGCGCTGATGTATAACGACGGCTATAACGAGACCTTGCTTTCGTTCGCCAACAATGTCCACACAGTTGACGGCGGCACTCACGAAACAGGCTTCAAGAACGCTCTGACAAAGGTATTCAACGAATACGGAAGAAAATATAACTATCTCAAGGACGCCGACAAGAAGCTTTCGGGCGACGACTGCCGCGAGGGTCTGACGGCGGTTATATCCGTCAAGCTCACCGAGGCTCAGTTTGAGGGTCAGACA
>USMJ01000014.1 GCA_900555805.1 uncultured Oscillospiraceae bacterium
AATCACATCTTACCGACCCCCGGCGGCGCGCACAAATGCGCGCGCCGCCTCCATCTCCGCCCCGAACCCCTGCACCCGCGGCGGGCTGTTCGGCGCCCTGTCGCGCAAGCGCAACAGGGCGCACAAACAGCCCGCCCTTAAGCGGCGCACAACGCGCGCCGCTTCCGCCGCAACCAACCCCCGAGCAAAAAACCGACCCGAACCACTCGCTTCCCCGTACCCAAAACCGATATATCGGCAATATAGCGCCGACCGTCACACAATATATAGATATGGGAAGATTATTTGAAAAAAATTCAAAAATCGCTTGACCTGTCTTGTTTATTGTGTTAATATATTAGCACCTCTGAAAGAGGGCTTTATTTTTGCGCCCAAACAGAGGGAGGCCTAAAAACAGTTTGACTGCAAGCTCCTTGTTGTTTGCGGTCGGCGTAATTATCCGTTAAAAATGGAGGTGCCGTCATGAGAGTAAAGGTTACATTGGCTTGCACCGAATGCAAACAGCGCAACTACAACACTATGAAAAACAAGAAGAACGATCCCGACAGGCTGGAGATGAACAAATACTGCAGATTTTGCAGAAAGCATACTCTCCACAGAGAAACAAAGTAATCGGGAGGTAGATCGTAATGGCTGAAGAAAAAAAGAAAGTTGCCGGTGAAGTCGATCAGGCCACGACTGACACTAAAAAGGCAGCAGCCGCTAAGGTAGCGAAAGCAGCTAAGGGCAACAACAAACCTAAAGAGAAAAAGCCAAACATCTTCGTTCGAGCAGGAAAAGCCATCAAACGCTTTTTCAAAGACTTTAAGGGAGAGAGCAAAAAGATCGTATGGCCTGACGGCAAAACCGTCATGAAGAACACAGGTATAGTTATACTTGTTGTTGCTATCGTTGCGGTCGTCGTTATGGGCATTGACAGTCTTCTTGCGCTTATAATCAAAAGTCTTCAGAATCTCGCCTCGAGTTCAGCAGAAACAACAGCCGCCGTCACACAGGCAGCAACCACGGCCGGAACAACAGCCGCCGGAACAACTGCGGGTACGACCGCCGCTTCCGGATTTATAGGTTTCTTCTCAACTCTGATCGGCTGATTTTTCAGGAGGTGTCATAATGGCTGATAACACCAGATGGTTTGTTATCCACACCTACTCAGGCTATGAAAACAAGGTAGCCTCAAACATCCTTAAGGTTGTCGAAAACCGAAAGATGCAGGATCAGATCTTAGAGGTCAGGATCCCCACCGAGATCGTCACAGAAATCAAAGACGACAAAAAGCGCGAAGTCGAGAGAAAAATTTTCCCCGGCTATGTCATGGTCAGACTTGCCTGTATCTATAAGAAAAAAGGCGAGTTCGACGATGAAGAGCTTACCATGACCGATGAGGCGTGGTATGTCATCAGAAACACGCGCGGCGTCACAGGCTTCGTCGGTCCCGGAAGCAAGCCCGTTCCGCTTTCTGAGGAAGAGGTAATAGCCCTCGGAATCGAGAAGAGAACAATTGAGGTCGACTATAAGGTAGGAGATCTCGTCAACGTATTAAGCGGTCCTTTCGACGGCTTCAGCGGAGTTGTCAGCTCCGTCGATCTGACAAAGGAAATAGTCACGGTTATGATCTCGATGCTCGGCAGAGAGACACCCGTCGAACTTCAGCTTAATCAGGTTGAAGTCGCCGTTTAAGGCGGCAAAGCATGAATAATTTGCAGCGAAAGCTGTCTGATTATTATGAGGGGCTTTATGTCCCTGTGGGAGATATTGCAAATTCTTAAGCAGTATCGCCATCAACCACATTATTTTGGAGGTGCAAAAAATGGCTCAAAAGGTTGTAGGTTTAATCAAGCTCCAGATTCCCGCCGGTAAAGCTACTCCGGCACCGCCCGTTGGCCCGGCTTTAGGTCAGCACGGTGTAAACATCATGGCTTTCACAAAGGAATTCAACGAGCGCACTAAGAATGACGCCGGTCTCATTATCCCGGTCGTTATCACAGTTTATGCCGACCGTTCATTCTCATTCATCACCAAGACTCCGCCCGCGGCTGTCCTTATCAAGAAGGCATGCGGCATAGAAAGCGGTTCGGGTGTACCGAATAAGACAAAGGTCGCAACAATTACCGGTGAGCAAATTAGAAAAATCGCAGAGCAAAAAATGCCCGACTTAAATGCCGCAACTATCGAAACAGCTATGAGCATGATAGCTGGCACGGCTCGCAGCATGGGCATTGTTGTCGCTGACTAATGCTTCCGGGTGGGAGGAAAAATCCGATATACCACTCTATAGGAGGAACTTAAGTTATGAAACACGGAAAGAAATATGTCGACAGCGCTAAGCTTGTTGACAGAACTATGCTTTATGATCCTGCGGAAGCTCTCGGTTTAACTGTTAAGACTGCTACCGCAAAATTCGATGAAACGGTTGAGGCTCACATCCGTCTCGGCGTTGACTCACGTCACGCAGATCAGCAGGTCAGAGGCGCAGTCGTTTTGCCGAACGGAACAGGTAAGACTGTTCGTGTTGTCGTTTTCGCTAAGGGCGACAACGCAAAAGCAGCTGAGGAAGCAGGCGCAGAATTCGTCGGCGCAGAAGACCTCGTTGCTAAGATTCAGGGCGAAGGCTGGACGGATTTCGACGTCGCTATCGCTTCACCCGACATGATGGGTCTTGTCGGCCGTTTAGGTAAAGTTCTCGGTCCTCGCGGACTTATGCCTTCACCCAAGGCAGGTACGGTTACACCGAACGTAGCTCAGGCAGTTACCGAAGCTAAAGCAGGTAAGATCGAGTACCGTCTTGATAAGACAAACATCATTCACTGCCCCATCGGCAAGGCTTCATTCGGCCAGGAGAAGCTCCTTGAGAACTTCACAACGCTCCTTGACGCTATAATCAAGGCTAAGCCCGCCGCTTCAAAGGGTCAGTATATCCGCTCATGCGTTGTTACATCAACAATGGGCCCCGGCGTTCGCGTCAACCCGAACAAGGTCGGCTCGGCTGCCGCTGCCGAATAATTGATATTTTATATCATTCCTCGGCGAATTTTTAAAAAATACTTGACACCGTACACTCGGTGAGGTATAATATTCAAGCTGTCCATCCCTAAGACAGCAGGTGCAATGCTTAAAGGTTTTACCGCCTGCCGAGGAACGGAGCATACGAATCGTTATTTGTATTGGTATGTTTACGCCTTTCTCGGTGCATTCGAGGAAGGCGTTTTTGTTTTGCATCAGGGACGGGACTTGTATCCCGCATAAATTCAGGAGGTGAATTGATTTGCCAAGTCAGAAGGTTTTAGAGCAGAAGCAACAGATCGTTGCCGGCTTAGTTGAGAGACTTAATTCAGCTTGCGCAGGTGTTATCGTTGATTACAGAGGAATCACGGTCGTTGACGACACAAAGCTCAGAAAAGAGCTTCGTGAAGCGGGCGTTGAATACTCCGTTGTCAAGAACACTCTCTTAAAGTTAGCTATCGAGCAGACTGAGCTTAACGGTCTCGACACTGTTCTCGAAGGCACAACGGCTATCGCAACAAGCGCAGACGACTATGTTGCCGCAGCCCGTATACTCTGCAAGTACGCAGACACAAACAAGAATTTCACGATCAAGAACGGTTTCCTTGATAAGGATGTTATCGACGTTGACAAGATCACAGGTCTTGCTAAACTTCCGTCAAGAGAGATCTTGCTTGCAAATGTTCTCGGTGCGTTCAACGCTCCCATCGCTTCTTTCGCGAGAGCTATTCAGGCTATCGTTGACAAGAGCGGCGAAGCTGTTGCCGAAGAGGCAGCCGAAGCACCGGCAGAAGAAGCAGCTGAATAATCAGCCGCAAAAACTAAATTTAAAATTTACATTATCGGAGGTAAATTATCATGGCATCAGAAAAGATTACTGCTATTATTGAAGAATTAAAGGTTCTCACAGTTCTTGAGCTTTCAGAGCTCGTTCACGCTGTTGAGGAAGAGTTCGGCGTTTCAGCTGCAGCAGCAGTTGTAGCAGCAGGCCCGGCAGCAGACGCAGGCGCAGCTGTTGAAGAGAAGACAGAGTTCGACCTCGAGCTTACCGAGATCGGTTCAGAGAAGATCAAGGTTATCAAGGCTGTTCGTGAGATCACAGGTCTCGGCCTTGCTGACGCTAAGGCAGCTGTTGACGGCGCACCGAAGGTACTCAAGGAAGCTATGAGCAAGGAAGACGCAGAAGCAGCTAAGGCTAAGCTTGAAGAAGTCGGCGCAAAAGTTACACTTAAGTAATTTAATTTCACACCTGAAAATAAAAACGACGCATTTCAAAGTGCGTCGTTTTTTGTTGTCTTTTTTAGGTACGGGGGAGTGAGTGCGGGAGGAAAATTTGCGGTCGGTGGGGAGAATGTTCGACAGGAATTTCGACAGAATGTGTCAAAAGATATTATGAAAATGTTAATATGATTTGTCAAAGCTTAAACAAACCTTAAGATTTCCTGACGTTTTTCGAAAAAGCTTGATTTTTGGTTTGGAAATATTATATGTTTGTGTTGGGAAACTGAGTGGAAAATTCAGGAGGTGATGAAGAAAATTTTCTGCGCGGGTTTCAAGTGCAATAAAACAAAGGAGTAAAAAACATGAAAAAACTAAAAAGAACATTATCATTTCTATTGGCCGTTTGTTTGCTTTGCGGAACAGCCGTTACCGTAACACACGCATCTGATTCGGATATAGATGAAACCACAGGTGTACTTGTTGAGAATAACGACGAAGATTCGTCTTTGGACTTGATTGGTGAAACAGGCGAAATCGGAACGATCGAAACTCCGAGTCAAGGCGGCGATGTTGATATCCAGTGGAGAGATAAAACGAAAAACGACAATAAAGGTCATGACTATATGGTCGAAGAAGCGTGTAAGGGCCTTGGCTTAACGGCTAATGAGATTAATATCGTTAAGTATGCTGTTATTATGACTGATAAAGAATACGGCCAAGGGAAGAAAAAGGTTATTGCTTTTCACGGCAGAGGAAATTATGTCGCAAATATCAGGTTCGTTTCTAATTTCCTGCAACACATAAGAGCAGGTCACAGCTTAAACGAATCGCTGAAAAAGGCAGGTGAAAAGTTTCCGCAAATAGTAAATATGCAGGTGACAACCAATGATGTTATTTTCACTGATAATACAAGTGGCACAAATAACACGATATATCCGGATAGCATAAAAAATGATGATCCAAATGATCCGACGGTTTTGCACTATACAGACGGGAATATAATGTGCCAGATGATAGAAAACATAAAAGATATCTATAACCAAATGGAAAAAAAGAAAGGCTTATATAAAAGCGAATTCGGCAATCTTTCCAGAAAGAAAAGAGAACTGGTTTTTCTAGGTTTGGCATTACATATGATAGGCGATGTTTATTCCCACAGAACGATCATACCGACATATACTGTCAGAAACAATTTGACGGCTTCTTCATCGACGAAGGGTACAACGCATGGTGATTTGTTCGGCAATGAAGATTTTGATAAATTTGACAAAGAAATAACAGACGCTTACCTAAACGATGTTCCTAAATATGTAGCTGGTGCAAATCCTTTCAGATATGGACGTGAAAGCATATGCGGCAAGGAAAAAAACAGATTAAGATGCCGTGAATTCTTTATTGAGGCAGTTAATAAAGGCGTGGCGGAATTTCAGGATGTATATAGATTCAAAAATAGCAATAATGAATACAGATATGATGACGACAGCAATTTCTGTAAGGAAAGATATAGTGACGCTAAAAAGGCTTGCAAAAGATATGCCACCGCAATTATAACCAACTATTTCCAATCTTGCGACAACTTTGTTACCTTTAATTCCGGATATATATGTCCGATTGACAATTATGTAAAGCTTAACAATTTTAAAAACTACGCCGTTAAAGCGGGAACAACAGTCTCAACATTGACAGGCATTTCAGGCGATGTAGCCACTCTTTGGAAAGCACATTCAACTGATAGTTTAGTTTAATTTAAGGAGGTTAATATGAAAATAGCAGTAAAACGCACACTGTCATTTATAATGGTTATGACGTTGATAATAATTTCATTATTTAATGTCTCCGCCAAAAGTCAAAAGCTTAAGGTGACAGAAAACGGAATAACATGGACGCTTTATGATAACGGAGAACTTGTTGTTTCGGGAAAAGGCGAAATAAAAAAATTGCCGAGCGAGTTAGATGAAAAAGATGAAGAAATGTATCGAGGTTTATATGATGTTAAATCTTTGCAGATCGAGGAAGGTATAACTTCAATAGCCGAGGAAATTTTTTATGACGCAAAGAATTTAGAAAAAGCTGAAATTGCAGACAGCGTAACATATATTGGAAAATGTGCTTTTGAAGAATGCAGAAAACTGAAGTATGTTAAACTTCCAAAAGGACTTAAAGCGATAAGCGGCGGTATATTCGATGATTGCAGAGCCCTTGAAAAAGTTACAATGCCGGATAGCTATACGGAGATAGAAAGTTATGCTTTTCACAGATGCCACAAAATTGAAGAAATATATATGCCTGAAACACTTACAAAGATAGGATATTATGCGTTTTCTGAATGTTTTATGCTGAGCGGTATTGAACTTCCGGAAGGTTTGACAGACATAGAAGCAGGTGCCTTTTGGTGCTGTGGAAGCATAAAAAAGCTTTCTATTCCTTGCGGAGTAAAGGCTTTAAGGAACAACACTTTTGTTGGATGCGAATTTGAATATATCATAATAAGCAATCCAAAATGTGAAATAGAGAAAACGATTAAGTTGAGAGAAGGTGTGTTGTTCGGCTACAAAAACTCCACCGCCGAAGAATATGCTAAGAACGCAGGACTGAAGTTCTACCCTCTTGATAAAGGCTCAACAGAACATTACTACACTTCGTCCGAAGTGACGAAACAGCCGACTTGTAAAGCCGACGGCGAAAAGATATCGAAATGCCCGTGCGGTTATACAAAGGTTGAAAAGATCGCTAAGACAAACGGACATACATATAAGATGTACACAACTGCGGCGACAACGAAGAAAAACGGTGCAACAACTGTCAAGTGCAGCGGCTGCGGAGTGATAAAGAGCCAAACGGCAATCAAGAAAATAGCCTCCGTCAAGCTCTCAAAGACCACGCTTAAGTATAACGGCAAAGCCCAAAAACCGACAGTCACGGTCAAAAACTCAAACGGAACAAAACTCAAAGAGGGAAGAGATTATACTGTTAAGTACTCCAAGGGGTGTAAATATGTCGGTCAGTACACAGTAACGATCACCTTCAAAGGCAACTACGCCGGCACAAAGACTCTGACCTTCAAGATAGTCCCGAAAGGAACATCAATCTCCAAACTCACGGCGGGCAAGAAACAGTTCACAGCCAAGTGGTCGGCGCAGACCGCCCAGACCACAGGCTACGAACTCCAATACAGTACCAAGTCAAGCATGAGCGGAGCGAAGACTGTCACGGTTAAAAAGAACAAGACCACTTCCGCAAAGGTCAAAAAGCTCAAGGGCAAGAAGAAATACTATGCCCGAGTCAGGACGTATAAGCTTGTCAAGATAAACGGAAAGAATGTCAAGCTCTATTCATCATGGTCAAAGGTCAAGTCGGTTAAGACGAAGTAACAGATATGCACACATCGGAGGACGGGGAGACCCGTCCTCAAAATTTTGTGTCGGGCGTAAAGTCCTTACTTTTTTTGCGGTCAAAAAATTTTTTCAAAAACTATTGATTTTGTCTTTGGGACAGTGTATAATAACCTCAATGGCGTCTTTGTTAAATAATTAACAAACTTATGTGCACAATGGTATCAGGTGTATGTATGTACGGAACGGTGTCAGATGTATGCAAGCATCGGTGCAGCTTTTGATATAACTCTTAGTGTAACTTTCAATTTGAATTTTGATGTGAATTTTGGTATAACTTTAGGTGCGACTTTTAGTTTACATTCAGCGCAATTTTATATTCAGTGCAATTTTTAATGTGAATTTCGATGAATCTCTGCGCCGGGCTTAAAGCTTGAGTTTCGCAGAAACCCGAGCGTACCTTTTATCGGTAAAATCTGAAATTTAAGGATATTTCATTCGGCTGTTGATATAATCCGCCGAATGTGATAATATCAATATAGAAGAGCGAATTCGCATCCAATGCTTAGCTCTGAAAAATAAAGGAGGTGGATTTCATGAGCAAGATGATGATAGTCTGGATAGTCCTCGCGGCGATCTTTGCCGTTGTCGAAGCCTGCACGGTGCAGCTCGTTTCCGTGTGGTTCGCTCTCGGCGCGGTGGCGGCTCTTATAGCTGAAACCCTCGGCGTGCCGGAACTGGTTCAGCTTGTCATTTTCGTCGCGGTTTCAGTTTTGGCTCTGGCTTTGACAAGACCGCTTGTCAGAAAGTTTTCAACTTCGAAAATTCAGCCGACAAACGCCGATATGAACATCGGTCAGGAGGCGATCGTGACCCACGGCATCAACAACACCGAAGGTACGGGCGCGGCTAAGGTCAAGGGCATAGAGTGGACGGCGCGAAGCGCGGACGGCAGCGAAATCCCCAAGGGGGAAACGGTGACAGTCAAAGCGATAGAGGGCGTCAAGCTCATAGTCGAAAGAAAAGCGGACTAAACAAAAATCTAACGGAAAAACTATAACGGAGGTAATAACATGGGTCCATTATTTTGGGTTATAATAGGTATCATTCTTCTTGTGGCGGTCATTATCGCCCTGAACATCAAAATCGTTCCGCAGTCGAGAGCGTATGTCATCGAGAGACTCGGAGCGTACAGCGCAACATGGCAGACGGGTCTTCACGTCAAGATCCCCGTTTTCGAGAGAGTGGCGAAAATCGTTTCTTTAAAGGAACAGGTCGTCGACTTCAAGCCGCAGCCGGTTATCACGAAGGATAACGTAACAATGCAGATAGACACGGTCGTTTTCTTCCAGATAACCGACCCGAAGCTTTACACATACGGCGTTGAGCATCCGCTTTCGGCTATCGAAAACCTCACCGCGACAACGCTTCGTAACATCATCGGCGAACTTGAACTTGACCACACTCTCACTTCGAGAGACACCATCAACGCCAAGATTAGAGGCATACTCGACGAAGCGACAGATCCTTGGGGCATAAAGGTCAACAGAGTTGAGCTTAAGAACATCCTTCCGCCCAGAGAGATTCAGGACGCGATGGAGAAGCAGATGAAGGCGGAAAGAGAGAGACGAGAGGCCATACTCAGAGCCGAGGGCGATAAGGAGAGTAAGATACTCGTCGCTCAGGGTCAGAAAGAAGCTCAGATTCTCGCCGCTCAGGCTGAGAAAGAAGCGGCTATCCTCAGAGCGGACGCTGTCAGAGAGACGAAGATCCGTGAGGCTGACGGTGAAGCTCAGGCTATCATCGCCGTTCAGAAGGCGGAAGCCGAGGGTATCAAGGCGATCAACGAGGCGAACGCAGGCGAGGCTCTCATCAAGCTGAGAAGTCTCGAGGCTCTCGGAAAGGTTGCCGACGGTCAGGCGACGAAGATCATTATTCCGTCGGAGATTCAGGGGCTTGCCGGTCTTGCCGCGGGCTTCAAGGAGATTGTCAAAGACTGATAAACAGACAGCAGGGGCGAAAGTCCCTGCTTTTTTCTTTTTAGGGTACGCTTCGGTGTATGCTTTCGGCAAACTTATCCTCGGCGGCGAAATCTGTCGGACATTGGGCTTTATGTCTTGATTTTGCGTATATTTTGGTGTATTCTTAATTATATCAGAGGAAAACAAAGAAAATCGGGGGAAGTCGGATATGGAGTTTATAAAGGCCAGCACATATGAGCAGATGAGTAAAAAGGCGGCGGAGATAATACTCGGTCAGCTCAGCGAAAAAGAGGACAGCGTTCTCGGTCTCGCCACGGGTTCGACGCCCGTCGGAACATATGACGAGCTTATCAAGGCCTATGATTCGGGTAAGGCTGATTTTTCCAAGGTCAGAACGGTCAACCTCGACGAATACTGCGGACTTTCGGGAGACAACGACCAAAGCTACCGTTACTTTATGAACAAGCACCTTTTCGATAAAGTCAATATAGATAAAGCCAATACAAATATTCCCGACGGCATGGCGGACGATCTTGACAAAGAATGCGAGCGCTATGACAAAGTCGTCGAATCTCTCGGCGGAATCGACTTACAGATCCTCGGCATAGGCGTCAACGGTCATATCGGCTTCAATGAGCCGTCCGATGAGTTCTCGCACGGAACTCATGTCGTCAAGCTCGACGAAAAGACCCGAATTTCAAATTCGCGCTTCTTTGAGAAAATGGACGACGTACCCGACAAAGCTATCACCGTCGGCATCGAAACCATAATGTCGGCGAAAAAGATCATACTTCTCGCTAACGGCGAAAAGAAGAGAGACATAATAGAAAAAGCTGTTCACGGCGAGATAACGCCGAACGTCCCGGCGTCTATACTTCAGAGACACAAAAATCTGACCGTGATATTCAGCGAAAAATAAGGGAGGATAACCATGAACTTAGAAAAGACAATTGAAAATTTCAGGAATAACGGCTACGCGGTCAGTTACTTCGATACAGCGGCAGATGCCGCCGCGTACATCAACAAGGAAATCGATGGGATGACCGTCTCTTCCGGCGGCTCGATGACCGTGAACGAAATGGGACTCATAGACTCGCTGTCGAAACACAATACATATATCAGCCACTGGAACGTCCCCGAGGGAATGACCGTCGAACAGGCGCTTGAAAAAGCTATGCATACGGACGTTTATCTCTTAAGCGCGAACGGGGCGAGCGAAACGGGCGAACTCGTCAACATTGACGGAACGGGTAACCGAATTGCTTCATCTTTCTACGGCCACAAAAAGGTGTATTTCATTCTCGGTATAAACAAGTTCGAACCCGACCTTGAAAGCGCGATACATAGGGCGAGAAACATCGCGTCGCCGCTTAACGCGAAGCGTTTGGGCAAGAAAACGCCCTGCGCCGTGAAGGGCGACAAGTGTTATAACTGCAACAGCCCCGAGCGCATCTGCAACGGTATGAGCATACACTTCAGGAAAATGAGCGGCTGCGACGAAGAAATCGTCATCGTCGGGGAAAAATTGGGATATTGATATATAAAATTCAAACGCCTCGGTCAACGCAAACCGAGGCGTTTATTATTGTCGATAATCTGTCGGATATTTTATTTTACAAAATACATGACCGCCGCGCAAACTGCCGCTCCGACAAGCGCCGCAACGCCTATTTTGACAAGATCCCTGAGCCTTGCCTTGCTGTTTTTCTTGCTCGGGGGCGGCAGGGTGGTCGAATTCGCTATCCGTCCGGCGCGCTCTCTGATCTTCCCCTCGCTGACGAAGGAATATTCGGGCTTGACGAAGAAAATTATCCTCTCAAAATATTCGCAGGCGGTGTCGTTGACCTCCACGACCTGATGGTTGACTCCTTTTATCATAACTCCACTCTCCCAACTGAAATTCATCTTTTATATTTTAGCCACCTGTGGCGGTTTTATGCTTAAGCATATGGTTCGCTTCAGCTTAACCGTTTTGCCGTCCCGAAGTCAGATGAAAGTCGGGCTTTTTGCTCGAACCCAAACGAGCCTTGCCGCGCGCTGAAAACTATGTTTTTTGATGCTTAGTTACCTTTGTCGGCTCTCCGAAGCCGAGCTTCGTATCGCCGAAAGTGCAGCTTCCAAACGCGGCGATAAAGGCAAGCGCGGCGAGTGGGCAAAAGCTCCGCTGAAAGCGGAGCGCCGCAAGCCGCCTTTGGCGGCCTGCGGCGGTTTTCTGCGTAAAAACATAATCCGTTTTTTCGACAAAAAG
>USMJ01000015.1 GCA_900555805.1 uncultured Oscillospiraceae bacterium
GGAAATATGCTGCCGAAAGTCCTGCCGGGCCGCCGCCGATAACCGCCACTGTTTTCCCTGTGTTCGGCGCGCACTCGGGTACGGGTACGTCACCGGCATTGTCGACCGCCATCTTTTTAAGTCCTCTGATGTTGACCGCGGCGTCGATAAGTCTTCTGCGGCAGTGGCTTTCGCACGGATGCTCACAGATATACGCACATGCCGACGGGAAGGGATTATCCTTTCTGATGAGTCTGACCGCGTCGGCGTACCTTTCTTCGGCGACAAGGGCGATATAGCCCGGAACGTCAACGCTCGCCGGGCACATTCCCACGCAGGGAACGGGCTTGTCGAACGAGGTCAGGCAGTGGCCGTGTCTGACGTGTGACAGGAACTCATCTCTGAAGCCCTCGAGGCCGATGAGAACCATTTTCGCCGATTCGAAGCCGATCGCGCAGTCGGCTGTGTTGTAGATTACTCTTGCTGTTTTTTCGATAAGATCGACTGTTTCCTCCGTCGCTTCGCCGTCAAGCACCTTATCCATAAGCGAAGCAAGCTGACCGAGACCGACGCGGCAAGGCGTGCACTTACCGCAGGTCTGCGCATGGCATAATTTCAGGAAAGCCGACGACAGATCCACCGGGCAGACGCCCATGGGATTCGCGCTGACTCGCCTTGACAGGTCCTCATAAAGGCCGTCAATTACGTTTTGCGCCCGTTTCGGAGTGGGAAGTTCAAGTCTGCTCATATTGAAACTCCTCTCTCTTTGTGAAATTAAAATACGGTTATGAGACCGAACGGGAGAAATTTCGCCGTTTATGCACACAATAACCAATTTTACAATATTATAGCATAAAAATTTTGTCTTGTTAAGGTGTCGGGAGAAAAGTTCATAGTTCGGACATTTTATATTTTTGGGGTACAAGCAAGCGAGTGCTTTTGGGGCGTCGGTTCTCGCTGAGGAGCAGTGGGCGAGAAGCGGGGCGCCGGTGGCATAGCCGTAAAAACCCGACTTTCCCCACAAAAACAAAGGCGGCGTGCAAATGCACGCCGCCGAAAGCATATCGTTTAAATTTTGAATATAAGCACGATAAGAATAACAAGGCTTGACAGGAACGTTATGCAGTATCTTTCGAGGAAAGAGCCGACATAGCATATTCCTGCGCCGATAGCGAAGATTATCTTCTGAAACATATTCGCCTTGCCGTGATAGAGTTTATCCATCATGTTGATAGCGTCCTCGACCGAAGGGAAGCAGTTGACAAGAAGCGAGAAGCCGATCCAAAGACAAACGATGTCAATTATGCTCATCGGGAACGAGAACGAACCGAGATAGAGAATATCGAATGCCGCAGGCGCAGCAACGAGAAGAGCAAGAATAAGCTGCAAAAGCATCGGAACAAAGCAGATCGCGAACGCGCTTCCTGCCTTTGGCATGAACTCATGCTCAACATGAGAGCAAAGCTCGTCTTTTCTTAAGTAGCGGTTATCCTCAACGCCTGCCTTGTGTATACGGCAGATAATCTGTTCCCAGAGACCTCTTATCATCGCTCCGGGCAAGGTGATGAAACGGGTTATAATATAAAGTGTCGTCATGCCAGATCACCCTCCGCATCCGTTAAGATTTCTTTCAAGGTTATGTCGCCCTTTATGGCGCTTACAACCTGCTGTGACATATCATATCCGTTCTTCTTGAGAAGATCGGTGACGTCTTTGTATCCGTCCTCTTTGCCTGCGAGCGAGCTGCAAAGCGCGTATGTGTAAAGGCACGGGAAGAGGTTGTTGACCGAATAGTTGTTCTGAGTGACGACCGAATACATATTTGTCGCCGCCTCGTATGCTTTTTCCTTGTCGCCCTTGAGAAGATATGCGACAGCCTGAACACGGTAGAGTTCGGAGCTTGCGTATGCATACTGACCCTGGGCTTCGAAGCCTTTTTCGGTGAGTTCGATCATCTTATCGGGATCGACCGTTTCGCCGAAGCGATAGGCGTTCGCTAAGTACGAGTAAGCGGTTGCGTCCTCGGCGTTTTCCGCGGCGATCCTGTCGAAGTACTTCTGTGCCTCGTCGACCTTGCCGAGCTCTGCCGCGGCATTGCAAAGGTCATAGAGATGAACCCATTCCTGCTTGCCGTATTTCTCGTCGAGAGCGAGAAGCTCCTCATAGACGTCCTCCATAGGAAGCTTTAAGGTATGGTTGACAACATATTTGTAGTAGTCGATATAGAACTCGTCGTAATTATGCTCCGTGTCCTCCTTGAGAGCGTCAAGGCTCTTGCAGAGACCTTCGGCGTCCTCGGCTGTGGTGTCGGAGGATGACAGCGGCTCATATATGACATTTTCGATAGCCGTTATCGTCTCGTTCTTGACTGTATATTTGTTGATGAACTTATATGTCGGATTTTTGAGATCGCTCTCGTCGAGATAGCGGTCGGCCATCGAAACGGCGTCTCTGTAATCGTTGAGTTTGGCGAAGACCTTGATACATCTCGCGACAAGCTTTTTAGGCATCGCTTTTGAATCGGCGGAATTTATCGCGTCGTAGTAGCTGTAAAGCCCCGAATAGAGCTTGTTCGCCGAAACCGCCTCCTGCGCGGTGATCGCCTTGTCAAGAATCTCAACGTTCTTGCTGAAGGTCGTCATGAGCGATGCCACTCCGAGGACAAGCACAACTATGAGTACAATAATTCCTTTAACGCCTATCGGATATGAGCGCATAAGCTCTTTGCAGTCCTTGCAGTATGGGTAATCCTCGCCCTCGCTCGTGTCTCTCGGCTTTTCGCCGCAGCATTCGCAGAGCTGATCTTCGGGGATCTGTTCGCTTTCGCCGTCGCCGTCCTGCGTTTCTTCGTCGTCGGAGCTGTCGTCGCAGTCCTGAAGATCGCCGCCGGCGAGGTAGGTCTGTGTCGCGTTATCGAGCTCGGTCTGGAACATATCTCTGATATTTTCGAGTTCTTCGTCAAGCCCGTCGCTTTCCGGTACGCCCGACTCGGTTGCTTCGCCGGCTTCCTGCTCTGCAATCGGCTCTTCGGCATTTTCCGGTTTCTTTTCAAAATCGTCCAAGTGAATACCTCCTTGAAAATGATATCAGTTTATTCTATCACTGTACCGCGCAAATTTCAAATTTATTTTGAATTGTTTACAATAAATAAACACAATTGTGAATGAGTTGAAGATTTGGCGATCCGCACAAAGCCCCAACCGGCTCGACAGGCAAGATCCCACGCCCCAAAAGCCCAAACGCAGGCGGCAAAGCCGCCTGCGTTTGCATATCCTTAGGTTTATAACACCTTGCTGAGGAAATCCTTTAATCTTTCGCTCTTGGGGTTGCCGAAGATCTCGCTCGGGGTACCCTCTTCGACGATTTTTCCGTCATCCATGAAGAGCACTTTTGAGGCGACTTCTTTCGCGAATCCCATTTCATGCGTGACGACGACCATCGTCATGCCGTCCTTTGCGAGCCTGCGCATAACTTCGAGAACCTCGCCGACCATTTCGGGGTCGAGGGCGCTCGTCGGCTCGTCGAACAGGAGAACGTCCGGCTCCATTGCGAGCGCGCGGACGATCGCTATTCTCTGCTTCTGTCCGCCCGAAAGCTGCGATGGATACGCGTCGGCTTTGTCCTCAAGTCCGACTGTCTTGAGAAGCTCGGTTGCCTGTGCGTACGCGTCGGACTTTTTGATTTTCTTGAGCTTCATCGGCGCGTAGGCAATGTTATCTATTATAGAAAGGTTATTGAAAAGGTTAAAATGCTGAAACACCATACCCATGCGTTGGCGGTGAAGATTGATGTTTACCTTCGGGCTGGTGATGTCGACGCCCTCAAACTCGATCGTACCGCCTGTCGATTCTTCAAGTCTGTTGAGACAGCGCAGGAAGGTCGACTTTCCGCTTCCCGACGGGCCTATTATCGCGACGACCTCGCCCTTTTTGATGTCTGTGCTTATACCCTTGAGGACGTGAAGTCCGCCGAAGTCTTTTTCAAGGTTATCAACCTTTATGAGAACTTTGTTATCTGTCACCTGTACGCAGCCTCCTTTCGATCTTTCCGACGACCCAAGTCAGGAACATGACCATGATGAGATAGATCAGCGCAACGGCGATAAGCGGCATGAACGCCGAGAATGTGTTGCCCCTGATGATGTCTCCGGCTCTCGTCAAGTCGGTGAGCGTGGCATAGCCGGCAACGCTCGTTTCCTTGAGAAGAGCGATGAATTCGTTGAGAAGAGCGGGCAGGACGTTTTTGAACGCCTGCGGAATGATGATATATCTCATCGTCTGGACGAAGTTGAAGCCAAGGCTTCTGCCTGCCTCAAACTGACCCTCGTCTATCGACATTATTCCGCCTCTGAATATTTCCGCTACGTACGCACCGGAGTTTATTCCGAAGGAAAGCACCGCCGCTAAAAATGCATTGTCGGAAGAGGAGAGAATAACATAGTACATTATAAGGAGCTGAACGACTACGGGCGTACCTCTGATAATGGTCAGATATATCTTCGCTATGAAATTCAGAACGGCGCATACTTTTTTACCGACACCGGTCATTTTGCTGTAATTCTTATCATAGGTCGAGCGGATTATGGCAATAACCAAACCGAGAACAACGCCGATCACGACCGCTAAAAGTGTTATCATAACTGTCACTTTTAAGCCCGCAAGCAGAAGCTCCCACCTGTCGTCCTTGATGAAGTTGAGAATAAACTGTTTTTTCAGTTCATCAAATAGATGCTGCATATTCTACCTCCTGAAAAGCCGTAAATAAGGGCGGATTTCTGCCGCCCTTATCCAACTTGCAGTATATTTGAATTCCCTATTAGTCTGCGGGAATGTACTTGTCAACGATAGCCTTAACGGAACCGTCAGCGATAAGCTCCTTGAGAGCGGTGTTGACCTGATCCTTAAGCTCACTGTTCTTAGCGAATGCAATAGCGTAATCTTCAACAGCATATTCACCGTCAAGGATCTTCAGACCCTCGTTAGCGGCGACGAACGACTTAGCGGGCTCGTTGTCGATAAGAACTGCGTCGATCTTGCCCGAAGAAAGAGCTGCAACAGCTTCTGCGCCCATGGCGAACTGCTTGACTTCGACCTTTGTCTTACCGTCGCTTACATCGCCCGAGAGGTAGATATCACCAGTGGTCGAAAGCTGAACGCCGACTTTGAGACCTTCGCCGAGACCCTTGCTCTCATCATAGAGATCATCGACCGATGTTATCGAGCTGCCGTCCTTAACGATGAGAACCTGAACGCCTGTTGCGTAGCTGTCTGAGAAGTCAACAGACTCGAGACGGTCCGGCGTAACTGTAAGACCTGCCATACCCATGTCGGCCTTGCCCGACTGAACGGCATTGAGAATTGAATTGAAGTTCATGTTTGAAACAACAAGCTCACAGCCGAGCTTTTCAGCGATAAGACCTGCGACTTCAATGTCGATGCCCTTGAAGTTTTTGCCTTCCATGTATTCATAGGGCGGGAAGTCTGCGCTTGTCGCGAGTGTGAGCGTTTTCTTAGCTGAGCCGCTGTCGGATGAAGATGATGTGTCGTCTGACAGAGTTGTTGTGTCCTTTTTGCCGCAAGCTGCGAATACCGTGATTGCGAGAGCCGCAACAACGATAAGACTTACGATGAGTGTGATTTTCTTTTTCATGATGATCGTAACCTTTCTTTCTTTTTTCGTTTGGTTTTATTTCGTTCACGATTTGTGATGTTTGGATTATATCACCGCAAATGCATATTGTCAACACTTTTTTGAATAAAAATACAGCCAATATGCATATTGTTTTTTCGACCTGTTTTGTATAGGTTGAACAAAAGCGACCTGTTTTGACCCGATTTCACATAAAATTCGGGATAAACACGGTCGCTTTAATGATCATATGATATGTAATTTAAACTTCGCTTTCACGCTTTATGCATTTTCTATGCGATTATGCATAAATTTATGCATTCGCAAGGACTTTCTGCGCCATTATCTTCGCTCTTCTCGCGGCGGCGGGGGCTGTTTCCTCCTTGACGGTCTTAACCGCGTCCTTGAGAAGCTTGCCTGCGCCCTTGAAAGTGTCTTTGAACGCCGTCTTGGTTTCTTCGTCTATGCCTTTCCAAGCTTTAACCGCTCCGCCGACAGCCGGAACGATATTCTTGGCGAAGTCCATAAGGCATATTTCACCCGTGGCGTCGATTATCTTGCTTATGACCTTATCGACAACCGCGCTCTGTTCGTCGTTGACCCTTGAGATTATCTCCATAAGTCCGAGGTCAGTCAGCTGCGCCATTTTGGTCAGTCCCTGTTTTGTTTCAAGCTCACTGCCCGAAACCTGCCATGTCGCCATATCATGCTGAAGTGCGCCGAGGTGTCTTGTGCTTCTGATAACGGAATAGTCGTCGTCATGAGCAAGGAGCATACCGACCATTGATGAGTCGGGAACAAAATGTCTGTATTTCGGAAGTATCTCGCGGTATGCGTCGGTCGCGTAGAGACTGTAGTCAACAAATCCGGGACCGTCGTTATTGTAGAGATATTTAATCCGGGAACGGACTTCCTCCGAGCAGTTAAGCGCGGCGTACAAAGCGACATTTCCGCCCTTTGAGTGACCGCAGACTATGATGTCACCGTCGAACTTCTCCGCCGCCTGTTCGAGATAATCGACAGCGAGCTGATGTGACGGGATCCCCTTTCTGACATAAAGGTCGATGTCCTCTTTCCAGCCTGCGAGCGTGTCGTCCGTGCCTCTGAACGGAATTGCGAGCGTACCGTCGGGCAAAATGAACGTCGCGGCGGCAAACTGGACGGCCGGTTCGGTGTCAAAGACCGCCTGACAAGCGGCGACCTTCATCTCGGCGTAGCGTCTGTGTCGGGACATTTCCATGAGCTTGATGCTCGGCGTTTTGGTGATCATGAGGCCGAGTGCCTTGTGTTTGTGGCCCATGTAGTTGAACATATCGTTGCAGACCTCGCCGAAGCCTTTCGGCTCATCGTCGAAGCTCGGCGAAACGACTTTCTCCAGAGGCATATAGAACACCTCGCAGAGGGCGACGTTGTCGGCGTCGCAGAACGGCATTTCGGTGAACGAAATATCGCCGTATTTGCTGATGAATTCTTCTGTACCTGCCATAAAAATTTCCCCTTTTCGTTAAAATCTGTTTATTATTTTAACACGCATTTCATCGGGTGTCAACAATCATATGGGGTACGGGTAAGCGAGTGCTGTGGGGAGGCTTGTGGGCGGTGGGAAAGTGAGAGCGAGTTGAAAGTTTTGAAATCAATCCTTTCTTTGATAACCCTCATATAGAAGTTTAAACAAGTACAGCACACATATGTGTTATTTATCAACATATGTGTTCAAAAAATGTTTGTTTCCATCATAAACTATTTGTTGAGGTGATATTAAATGTTCGTCGCAACGCTTGACGCAGAAAAGGTCGGAAAAACAATAGCATATTTCAGAAACGAAAAAGGAATTTCACAGGAAGTTTTAAGCGGACTCGCCGATATCGGAAGAAGTCATTTGAGCGCAATAGAAAGAGGAGAGCGTAAGCCCACTCTTGAAACGCTCTACCGTATATGCACGGCGTTAAATATAAAAATGAGTACCTTTATGCTTAAACTTGAGGAAATTCTTTGACAGATAGTCAAAACGCACCCCTGCAAGACTTGCAGGGGTGCGTTACATTACAGCATATTATACTATTGTATTATCTCACTGTGCGGATTCGGGGTTCGCTTTTGCGTTCACGGATTCACCGCTTTCCGATTCGGCTTTATCTTCTTCGCCGTTCTTATTATCCGTTCCGTCCGCATCTTTACCGTCCGTGTTCTCTCCGTCGGGCTTTGTTTCTTTCTCCTCCCCTGTTTTCCAAAGGTGGATTATTCCCTCGTCGTTGAGGAGCTTTATCATGATTATCATTATCGGCATGATGAACATTCCGAGGAAGCCGAACAGCTTAAGTCCGACGAACATTCCGATTATCGTCACGAACGGCGGCAGGCCGAGCTGACCCGCGACGAGCTTCGGCTCGATAACCTGTCTGATGACCGATATCGCTATATATATAACGATAAGTCCGATGGCCATTCCGATCTGACCTTTGAACAGCGAATAGACCGCCCACGGGATTATGACCGTGCCTGTTCCGAGGACGGGGAGAATATCGACTATCGCCGTGATCGCCGCTATTATCACGATATACGACGACTTGTAGACGCCGATAAGTTTAAGCACCGTCAAGCCTATGAGCATTTCGCTGAAGGTTATGAGAATTATTAAGGCGTACGCGCGAAGCATCTTCGAGAATGTATTTCTCAGAAGAGATCTGGCTCTCGATATATCCCTGCGTCTCTTTTCCGAAAGCTGGTTCTTGACGAAGTTCTTGAATGTGTCGAAGTCGGCGGTCAAGAAGCAGCTCGCTATCAGCGTGATAAGGAAAGACGTGAGTATGCTCGGGATCTGTTTCGCCGTCGAAATAACGCTTGTCAGCGGCGTTTTTATCCATGAGAAGTCGAAGTTGAACGAGCTTGCGGCGGTGTTCGCGGCGTCGGTTGCTGCCTTTGCGGCTTCTGCCGCCTGCTGCTGGGCCTCGCCTGAAAGGGCGGTCGAAATTCCGTCGAACAGCTCTCTTATGTTCTTGGCCAAAATTGTCGAGACCGCGCTCGGGAGCTTTCTGACAAGATTTATGCTCCAATCCTCAAGCTGCAAGATCAGATGGTCGGTGTCCTCAAACAGATTTCCGAGATAGGCTATGAAGTCTTTCAGATAGTTCGCCGCGCTGACGCCTATACCGACGACGAGGGCGACGACTATAAGAAGCAAAAGCATAACGCATATCACCGAAGCTATGCCCTTTTTGATAGGCGTTTTTCTCGCTATCGCGTTGACCGGCCTTTGCAAAAGCAGGGCTGTGATGAACGCAATGACTATCGGCAGAAACAGCCACAGCGCATACTTGCAGAAAAGATAAAAAATAGCAAGTATGATCGCGTAATACGCGAAGTTGATTATCATTTCTCTTTTTCTTTCCACACCTGTCATGTAAAATATACTCCTTAGTGTTATTTATCTTTCGGGCAGTCGCTTCCGACAAGCATACAACTTACCCGTACCGATTATAATTATATTTTAACTCATAATGCATATTTAAGCAACACAATTACAAAAAATCGTCAAAAAAAGTGAATTGGCTCTTTTTTTTAGCATAAAAATGTGTTATGATAGCTTGGATATTTTTCAAACAGGAGATGTATAAAATGTATATTGCCGTTATGGGCTACGGTACGGTGGGCGCCGGCGTAGTCAAAGTTCTCAAAATGAACCGTGACCACATCGCAAGAAAATCAAGGCACGGCGCGATCGACGTCAAACACATACTCGAAATCAGAGACGTCACCGACGAAAATTCACATCTCGTCACCAAAAATTTCGAAGACATACTGAATGATAAAGAGGTACACGTCGTAGTCGAAACTATGGGCGGAATTCATCCCGCGTTCGATTTTGTTTCGGCGTGTCTGAAAGCCGGAAAAAGCGTAGTCACCTCAAACAAGGAGCTTGTCGCCGAAAAGGGACTTGAGCTGCTCATGCTCGCGAGGGCGAATCAGGTCAACTTCGCTTTCGAAGCCTCGGTCGCGGGCGGAATCCCCATAATCAGACCGCTTTGGGGCTCGCTCAACGGAAACATAATCGAAGAGGTCGCAGGAATAATCAACGGAACGACCAACTTCATTCTCACGAAGATGATAAACGAGAATATGTCATACCGGGACGCACTTAAAATCGCGCAGGAAAAAGGCTACGCCGAGAAAGACCCGACAGCCGACGTCGAGGGACTTGACGCCTGCCGAAAGATATGCATACTCAGCGCTCTCGCTTTCGGAAAACACGTTCACCCGAGACAGGTCTACACCGAGGGCATTTCGAAGCTTGAGCTTAAGGATACGGAATACGCAAGCAAGCTCGGCTATGTCATAAAGCTTTTGGGCAGATCGAAGCGTATCGGCGATCAGATATGCGTCACGGTATCGCCATGCCTTATCAAAAAAGAAAGTCTCGTCGCCCATGTTGATGACGTCAACAACGCGGTTCTCGTCAGAGCCAACGCTGTCGGCGAGATCATGATGTACGGTCCGGGAGCAGGCATGATGCCGACGGCGTCGGCGGTCGTAGGCGACGTCATCGACTGCTGCAACCACTATCTGCGGCCGAAGTTCTTCGGCTGGTCGGAGGACGCAGGCGACGGCTTCATCAAGGATCATCTTGACGCAGAGACGAGCCTGTTCATCAGAGTTTCCGCCGACGCCGACAAGGATAAGATCAGGTCGGAGTTCGGCGATGTCAAGCTCATCGAAAAGGAAGATATCGCGTTCATCACGCCCATGGGAACGGAGAGAGATCTTCGCATAAAGGCGGAAAAGCTCGGATGCGAGATAAAGTCGGTCATAAATGTGACGGATTATTAAGAGCAAATTTTAGGTATAGTTTAATGCGGCTTGCGTTTGCAAGCCGTGTTTTGGTTTGGAGATTGTGGGGTGCGGCGTATATTCTCTCCTACCCTCCCCTAACCATCCGATAAAACACTCCGTCCCCCGCCGAGGTCGTCTGATGTATAGGCTCGCCCGAAATATGAAAGCCTGCCTTTTCATAGCATCTGACGGCTCTTGTGTTCCATGTTCTGACTTCAAGATACAACGGCTTTTCGGGGAACAACAGCTTCGCTATTTCACACGCCGTCTGAGTCATTTGCCTACCGTAGCCTTTACCGCAAAGGTCGGGATCAACGCCTATTCCGAAGAACACCTCGGTTTCCTCTTCATACAGATTTATAAATCCTACCAAGGTTTCACCGTCATAAAATGAATAGAAGTTATTTTTGGGATTGGCGAAGCCTGTTCCCTTCTTCTTCTGTTCGGCGTAGGCTTCATTGTTATATATTGCATATTCGCCGCTGTATCTCCATGCGGTGATAATATGCTTTTCGTTCTCTGTTGTTTTGTGATATTTCAGCATTTTATATACCCGATTTCGTTTTTTTGAATCAAAACCACCGGTTCAACCGGTGGTT
>USMJ01000016.1 GCA_900555805.1 uncultured Oscillospiraceae bacterium
CGATCCCTTCGAACATTTTGACGTTTTCGAAGCCCGATTTCGGATACAATAAGATCGTTCTCGCCGGCGGTGTTTCGGCGAACTCGGTTCTGAGAAGAAAAATGCAGGAATCCTGCGACAGGCACGGCAGAAAACTGTTTGTCCCCGAGCTTAAGTATTGCGGCGACAACGCCGCCATGGTCGGTTCTCAGGGATATTACGAAGCTCTTTCGGGCAACTTCGCCGGCCTCGATCTGAATGCGGTCGCTACCTTGCCTATAGACTTCGACAGAACAAAATAAAAAGTTCCCCTAAACGGTTTTATCCGCTTAGGGGAATTTCGATTTTTCTGAATTATACTGTTATAGGCTCGGCAGCAACTTCGGGCTGCTCAGCCTGCTCAGCGTTTTCGCTTTCCGAAGCCTGCTTCTCCTGCGCCGCAAGAAGTTCCGCTCCGTCGACCTCGGGCATCTTCTCCTCTTTCGGGATAAGCGACCAGACGGTTGCGACTATGGTGAAAATGAACCAGGCGAAGCTTACGCTTTTGATAAGCTTCGCGATCTTGTTTTTGCCTTTGAGCTTTTTCGCCAAATTCTGAACAATGACGTCAAGCCTAAAAAAATCCTTCATGCTCAAACACTCCTATCTTCGTCGACCTCATAAAGTCCGCTCTTAAGCCAGACGAACCTGCGTTTTCCGCTGATTATATATCTGAAAATCTTCTCGTTGAAGCTCATGAAATCCTTGACTTTGTTTGTCTGTGTGTTGTACGCGCGGATTTTTCTGCTGCCCTGGTTGCAGACATAAAGGACGTCGCCCTCCTTCGTTATCGAACAGGGTCTGTTGAAGGTCGTCGCCGCTCCGCCGCCGATTCTCAGCGGAATCCTCGCGTCGGACGGGCTGTACTTGATTATGGCGTTTTCGTCGGGTACGACGCACCATATACAGTCGCCGTCGGGCACGATCTCGCCCGCGGGCGAGCCTTTGTAGGTCAGCTGCGACGAGAGATAGACCGTTCCGTCGGGGTTGAAGATATAATATTCGCCGCCCGGATAGATCGCCATGACCCTGCCGTCCGAGAGCGTCGCCGCGTCGCATGAGACATAGTCGCCGAGAGTTTCGACGATCTCTTCGTATTCGAATCCGAACTTAATTTTCAGATAAACATTTTTCTTGATCGAGGTGAACTTGTCGTTCACGGCGTCGTAGCCGTAGAATTTGACCATCAGGACGCCTCTGTCGTTCTCTTTTTTGACAGCGAAAACGAAGCCCTTGTCGAACCCCGTCACGTTGAGAATTTCGCCTTTATATATTCCGTTCATATCTATGATTCCGAACCCTGAAACGGTTCTTGCCTTTCAAAATCTTTTGTTGCCCGAAGCTCCCCACGCGTTCAGGTACGCGCCGACCGAGTGCCGGCGGAAAATCTTTCCTGCGGCAGTCACTCACTGCGTACCGCAAAAAACAAAGCCGCAATTTTACTTCTATATATTACTACACATTTACCCTCAGGTCAAGTCCGATTTAATCGTTTTACCTTATTCTTTTTACAATTAGTGCATTGACAAATTGTGATAATTGGGATAGAATATACTCGCAAAATTGTGAATACACTTGAGAGTTTATTCTAATAGGAGAGCAAGAGAGTTTCAGAAGCGACTCCGCAGGAGGTTGTACTCTATTCTTTTTTGTAATCTGTTAAAAAGGAGGAAATTATTTTGGCGAAAAAATACGTTTTGGCGCTTGATCAGGGAACCACAAGCTCAAGAGCCATAGTTTTCGACAAGGCAGGAAACATCATCGCAAAAGCTCAGGAGGAATTCGATCAGATCTATCCTCAGGCGGGCTGGGTCGAGCATGACCCGATGAAGATCCTTTACAGTCAGCTTTCATCTTTGACTCAGATATTCAACTCAGGCGAAGTTTCAGCCAAGGATATCGCAGGTATCGGTATCACAAACCAGAGAGAAACAACTATTCTTTGGGACAGAGCTACCGGCAAGCCCATCCACAACGCAATCGTCTGGCAGTGCAGAAGAACAGCCGACTACTGCGAAAAGCTCAAGAAGGATCAGGAACTCGTCGATTATATCCAGGAGCATACCGGACTTCTCGTTGACGCTTATTTCTCGGCGACGAAGATCAGATGGATGCTCGATAATGTTCCCGGAGCGATGGCTCTCGCGGAAGCGGGTCAGCTTCTTTTCGGAACTGTCGAGACTTGGCTTATCTGGAATCTGACGGGCGGCAGAGTTCACGTCACCGACTATTCCAACGCTTCAAGAACCATGCTGTTCGATGTTGATAAGCTTTGCTGGGACGAATACCTCTGCAAGAGACTCGATATCCCCATGAACATACTTCCCACACCCGTTCCGTCAAGCCAGGTTTACGGCTGGGTCGCGGGCGGCATCACGGGTATCGAAGACCTTGAGGGCGTTCCCGTCTGCGGAGCTATCGGCGATCAGCCGTCGGCTCTGTTCGGTCAGGCTTGCTTCAACCCCGGCATGGCGAAGAACACCTACGGCACGGGCTGCTTTCTGCTGATGAACACGGGCAAGGAGAGAGTCCATTCAAAATGCAATCTTCTCACCGGTGTAGCGTGGTCGCTCAACGGCGAGACAACATATTCGATCGAAGGTTCCGCGTTCAATGCAGGTTCCGTTATCAAGTGGCTTCGTGACGAAGTTCAGCTGATAGACAGCCCCCGTCGCTGCGACGAGCTCGCCGAAAGCGTCAAGGACGCTAACGGATGTTATCTTGTCCCGGCTTTCACGGGTCTCGGCGCTCCCTATTGGGATATGTACGCCCGAGGCTGTATCGTCGGCCTGACAAGAGGCGTCAACAGAGCCCACATCGCGAGAGCGGTTCTCGAAAGCATCACTTATCAGATGACCGATCTTCTTGAAGCTATGCATGAAGACTCGGGTATCGACATCAGCGATCTTCGAGTTGACGGCGGCGCGAGCGTCAGCAACATCATGCTCCAGATCCAGGCCGATATGATTCAGTCGAAGGTTGATCGTCCGAAGATAGTTGAAACAACGGCACTCGGCGCGGCGTACCTCGCAGGATTGGCAGTCGGAGTCTGGAAGGATCTTGAAGATATTCAGGCAAACCGTCAGATCGACAGAATCTTCGAGCCGAAGATGGCTAAGGAAGAAAGAGACGAGCTTTACAAGGGCTGGAAAAAGGCCGTTGAAAGAAGCAAGAGCTGGATAGACCAGTGAGTTTAAATTAACCTAATCATTAATATTAAAATACAGGAGTGGATTTTATTATGGCAAAAATGAATCTTGATTGGGAAACCGCAAGAAAATTTATGAAGGACGCTTTCATTGGCGTCGGCGTACCCGCTGATGACGCTGACATAGTTGTCGACGTTATCCTCGAGTCCGACAGAAGAGGCATCGAGTCTCACGGCTGTAACAGATTCAAGCCGATCTATATCGACAGAATCAACGACGGTATCCAGAACCCCGTAACAAACTTCGAAATCGTTAAGGAGACAGAGACAACGGCTGTTGTCGACGGCCACGACGGTATGGGTCAGGTTATCGGCTACAAGTCAATGAAGATGGCTATCGACAAGGCTAAGAAGTACGGTATGGGTATGGTCGTTGTCCGTAACTCATGCCACTACGGTATAGCAGGTTACTATCCGACAATGGCTTGCAAGGAAGGCTGCATCGGTATCACAGGTACAAACGCGCGTCCGTCGGTTGCTCCGACATTCGGCGTTGAGGGAATGTTCGGTACAAACCCGCTGACCATCGGTATCCCGACAGACGAAGACTTCGACTTCATCATCGACTGCGCTACTTCGATCACACAGAACGGTAAGATCGAGTACTACGCAAGAATCGGCGAAGATGTACATCCCGGCACGATCATCGGTCTTGACGGCAAGGAAGTTTCCGGCGACGCAGGCGAAGCTCTCAAGCACATTCGTCAGGGCACGGCAGCTCTCACAACTCTCGGCGGTATCGGCGAAGCTCTCGGCGGATACAAGGGCTACGGCTACGCAATGGTAGTTGAGCTTCTTTCATCTATCCTCCAGGACGGCGCATACGGCAAGGCTCTTGACGGTAAGGACGCCGACGGCAACAAGGTTCCTTATCATCTCGGTCACTTCTTCATCGCTATCGACACCAACCACTTCCTCGGCGAAGAGCTCGCAAGAAAGAAGGCAGGCGAGATCATCCGTACTGTCCGTAACTCAAAGAAGGCTCCCGGCGCAGAGAGAATTTACTCCGCTAACCAGAAGGAATGGGAAGTTTGGCTCAAGAGAAAAGACACAGGTGTACCCATCAACGAATCAGTTCAGGCTGAGCTTTGCAAGGTCAGAGACGATCTCAAGCTCGACTACGTATTCCCGTGGGACAACAAATAATTTAGACTGTATTATATGGGGCGAAGTGTTTTTCGCCCCTTTAAATGGTTTCTATTTTAAAACATTTCGGAGGTTATATTTAAATGGATTACGCAAAAGAATCCCTCAGACTCCACAGAGAGTGGAAAGGTAAGCTCGAGGTCACAGCCAGAGCTGCTGTTGACAGCAAGGACGCTCTTTCTCTTGCATACACACCTGGCGTCGCTCAGCCCTGCCTTGAGATCCAGAAGGATATCAACCAGTCATACGAGCTGACCCGCCGTTGGAACACTGTCGCTGTCGTTACAGACGGTACGGCTGTTCTCGGTCTCGGCGACATCGGTCCCGAAGCAGGTATGCCCGTTATGGAAGGCAAGTGCGTTCTTTTCAAGGCTTTCGGCGGCGTTGACGCTATTCCTCTTTGCATTCGTTCAAAGGACGTTGACGAGATCGTCAAGACGGTTGCTCTGCTTGCCGGTTCATTCGGCGGTGTAAACCTTGAGGATATTTCCGCTCCCCGTTGCTTCGAGATCGAGAAGAAGCTCAAGGAGTGCTGTGATATTCCGATCTTCCACGATGACCAGCACGGCACGGCTATTATCACTCTCGCCGGTCTTATCAACGCTCTCAAGGTTGTCGGCAAGAAGATCGAGGACGTTAAGATCGTCACAAGCGGCGCAGGCGCAGCAGGCATCGCTATCATCAAGCTTCTCATGAGCATGGGTCTTAAGAACGTTATCATGACAGACCGCACGGGCGCTATCTATAAGGGACGTGAAAGGCTCAACCCGATCAAGGAAGAGATGGCTGAGATCACGAACCAGGCTTGCGAAAAGGGCACTCTCGCAGACGTTATCAAGGGTGCAGACGTCTTCATCGGCGTATCCGCTCCGGGTACCCTCACACAGGAAATGGTCAAGACCATGGCTAAGGATCCGATCATCTTTGCCTGCGCTAACCCGACTCCCGAGATCTTCCCCGACGAGGCGAAGGCAGCGGGCGCGGCTGTTGTTTCGACAGGCAGAAGCGACTTCCCGAACCAGGTCAACAACGTTCTCGCGTTCCCGGGCATCTTCCGCGGTGCTCTTGACGTCCGCGCAAGCGACATCAACGACGAGATGAAGGTTGCTGCGGCTTACGCTCTCGCAGGTCTCGTCAGCGACGACGAGCTCAACGCTGAGTATATCCTTCCTGCGGCATTCGATCCCAGAGTTAAGGACGCTGTTGCAAGCGCGGTTGCGGAAGCGGCAAGAAAGAGCGGCGTAGCCCGTATCTGAAAATAAACAAATAAAAAAGAGGGCGGTTGATCCGTCCTCTTTCTTTTCGCCGTACGCTCGAATGCGTGCGGCGATATAGTTTTTAGCTCGAATTGTGAGCTTGATGCCGTTGGGAGTTTTATGTAAATTTTATATCCCTTACGCGTTGTGAACGTCAGCAGTTTCCGCCTTAACATGTTTATTAAGGAACTCGTCAACTCTGTTCCAATATTCCTCATGGAACCAGTGAGACGAAACGGCATGTTCCGCTCCCTTGATAACATACTTCTCTTTCTCTGCCGTGCAGGCGTCGTATACCTTATCAAGATTTTCGAACTTTACGAAGTCGTCCTTGTCGCCGTGCATGAAGAGCGTCGGCGTCTTCGACTTTTTGAGCTGTTCGATCGAGGAAGCCTCTTTGAAGCTGAAGCCGTTGAAAATTCTGTTGACAAAGCTTGCTGCAGGCATCGAGATAGCAGGAGGTATGTGGTACTTGTCTCTTGACTGATCTTCGAATATCTGATAAACGCTGCTGAAGCCGCAGTCCTCGACGGCGCAAATAACATTTTCGGGCAACTTTTCGCCCGTTGCCATCATAGTCGTCGCCGCACCCATTGAAACGCCGTGAAGAACGATCTGAGCGTTCGGACAGATCGAGACTATGTAGTTCGCCCAGTCAACGATCTCAAGTCTGTCGAGCCAGCCCATTGATACCCAGTCGGTCTCGCTGTTGCCGTGACCTCTGAGGTCGGGGATTATAACATTGTATCCTCTGTTGTAGTATTCCATGGCGTAGCTTGACATTTCACGGTTGATATTCGTCCAGCCGTGAATGACGATAGCCCATTTGTCGCCGTCATTCTTGAAGAACTGAGCATGAAGCCTCTTTCCCTTTTCGTGAGAGGGGATAAGTATTTCCTCATGCGGAGTTTCGTCAAACCATTTGTAGCCGTTGATGAGATTGATGTTGTCGGCGTTCCTTTCGAAGAGCGAATTCTTACACGGTACCTTCGGGTCTTCTCTTCTCTTCGGGCCGAGAGCTATTTTGAAAAAAACAAGTCCCAGCAGAAAGTCGAGCAAAAGCAAGACCGCAATAACGACCAGCACAATAATGATAACAGTAGTAGTGTTCATAGATTGTATTCTCCTTGTTTAAAGTTTGCATTGATTATACATCATAAGGACACGAAAATCAATATTACCGCTCTTTACTTTTACGGTTAGATGTGCTAAAATATGAAAGCGAAGGAAACTCAAATTAAAGTGATAAAGCATCGGAGGATACATAATGAGCGGTTTAAATGACAAAAATCTGGATTTTTTGTATGAAACCATTTTACTTCTTCAGACCAAAGAGGAAGTTCAGAAATACTTTTCGGATCTTTGCACGATTCCTGAATTGAAGGTCATCTCTCAAAGAGCGGTTGTAGCGAAAATGCTCGACGAGAAGAGCAACTATCAGGATATCGTCGAGAAAACCGGAGCTTCGACGGCAACCATAAGCCGAGTGAACAGGTCGTTGCAGTACGGCGCCGGCGGGTACGAAATAATATTTTCACGCCTCGAAGGCAACGAGAAATAAGAGGTAAAACTATGACAGCTTACGGCAACCTCGCTCAATTTTACGACAGGCTGACGGATAACGGCGAATACGCAAAAAGATGCGACTATATAACGGATCTCCTCTCTGAAAACGGCGTCAGTGGGGGGATTTTGCTTGACCTCGCTTGCGGAACGGGAAATTTCAGCGAGCTTTTCCGTCAAAAAGGATTCGATGTTATCGGCGTCGATATTTCGCCCGATATGCTCGCCTGCGCCATGGAAAAAAGCTACGACAAGGGGCTTGACATACTTTATCTCTGTCAGGATATGGCGGAGCTTGACCTATACGGAACGATAAACTGCGCCGTCTGCACACTCGACAGCTTCAACCATGTCACCGAGCCAGACAGCGTCAGAAAAGCTATCAAAAAGGTCGGTCTTTTTATGGAAAAGGGCGGCGTGTTCATCTTTGACGTCAACACAAGATATAAACATCGCGAAGTGCTCGCGAACAACACATTTGTCTATGATCTGGACGAAGTTTTCTGTGTTTGGCAGAACACGCTCGACGCAGAAACTGACCGTGTACACATAGACATAGACCTGTTCGCGCCCGACGAAAACGGAAAATATGACCGCCTTGAGGAAAGCTTCGACGAGGTCATCTATGACCGCGAAACGCTTGAGGCGTGGCTGAAAAAATACGGGTTTGAGACCGTCGGCGTCTATGAGGAGTTCACGCGCGAAAGCGTTAAGCCCGACACGCAGAGAGCCGTGTTCGTCTGTAAGAAGATCAAGCAGACCAACGGCTTTTTCAATGGAATTTTGAGTAGCCTGTAAGTATGTGCTCAGCATAATCTGTGCAGCGGCGGCGGGCGGACAGAACCGGCTTCGCCGGTTCTGTCGAAACTCGGCAAAGCCGAATTTCGCGATGCGAAGCATCGCACGCCCGCCGCAAACTGACCGTAAGCACAAACCGTATATCGGCGCCCAAACCTACACGCAAGGGATACGAAGATACCAAAAAAGGAGCGAAAAACATGGGAAAATCAGTCAGATGCATTTCAAAAGACGGAACACTGACCGTGACAGCAATAGATTCGACGGACATCGTCGAAAAAATGAGACAGATTCATCAGACTTCGCCCGTTACGAGCGCCGCCCTCGGCAGACTTATGACAGCGGCGAGCATGATGGGCGCGACGCTTAAGAGCGATGACTGCAGCGTCACATTGAGAATAAGAGGCGGCGGCCCGGCAGGAACGGTCATGGCTGTCTCCGACTGGCAGGGCAATGTCAGAGGTTATGTTCAGGACCCGACGGTCGAGCTTCCGCTCAACAATAAGGGAAAACTCGATGTCAGCGGCGCTGTCGGAACGGACGGCGAGCTGACCGTTATAAAAGACATCGGCATGAAAGAGCCCTACGTCGGTCAGGTGCCGATAGTTTCGGGCGAGATCGCCGAAGATATAACCTCATATTTTTTCACAAGCGAACAAATTCCGACCGTGTGCGCCCTCGGCGTTCTGGTTGACAGAGATCGCTCGATCAAGGCGGCGGGCGGCTTCCTCATCCAGCTTTTGCCGACCGCTCTTGACGACACGATAACTTCCGTCGAAAGATGCATAAAGGATATCAAACCCGTGACGACCATGCTTTCGGGCGGAATGACCCCCGAAGAAATATGCCGCCATGTTCTGAGCAAATTCGAAATTGAGGTTCTCGACGAATCCGAACCCGAATATCGCTGTACGTGTTCGCGGCAGCGTGTGGAAAATGCACTGATCGGAACCGGAATTGTGTCGCTCGAGGAAATGGCTCAGGACGATAACACCGAAGTCTGCTGCCAATTCTGCAATAAGAAATATAATTTCACTTCCGACGACATAAAGAAGCTGATAAAGACGGCGACATCGAAATGATAAAGCTCACATATCCCGATTATTATGATAAGTTCGCCTGTATAGCCGACAAATGCGAACTGACCTGCTGCGCGGCGTGGGAGATCGTCGTTGACAGCGAAAGTGAAACGCGGTACCGAAACGAAAAATCTTCGATAGGGGAGAAGCTTCGCGAATGTATGGTCTTTGACGGCGAGGACACGATCTTCCGCCCGATAAACGGAAGATGCCAGTTCCTCGACGGTAAAAATCTCTGCGAGATATACAAAGCTTTAGGCGAGCAAGCATTGTGCTGTACCTGCGCTAAGTATCCGAGATTTGACACCGATTTCGGCGGCAGGAGAGAACTCGGACTTTCGGTTTCCTGCCCGACGGCGGCGAAGCTGATATTATGCGGCGAGGATTTCCCTGAATATCTCATCAAAGAGGAAAACGCCGAACCCGAAATAAATTCGACGGACCCCGAGTTGTATTTTAGCATGATATCAGCGAGAAAGCATATTCTCAATATCATCAGAACAAGCGAAACAATACCGTCTGCGTTTGATGAGATACTTGAATTTTCTGGGAAGCTTCAAAAGCTGATGAATTCAGAAGATCTGTATAATAAGACGGAAAAGCTGATGCAAAAGCGATTGAAGCCGAAAAGCCGAACTTACGGTAATTACCTGAAAGAGCTTGTGCCGCTCGAACAGCTCAGCCCCGACACCCATGCGCTCATATGCGAAAAAATAAACGACGCGCCCGATTTTAACGATCAGGCGCATATGCTCAAACGGCTGTTTGAATACTATATATACAGGTATTTTTCTTCCGCCGTTTTTGATAAAGACGTTCTGTCGCCCGTGGGCTTTGCCGTGTTTTCGGCCGCCTGCGTTGCGGCGATGCTCCTCGAAAATCCAAGCGAGAGCGACGTCATAAACGCCGCCGCGGCATATTCGAGAGAGGTCGAACATTCACAGGAAAATTTAGACAAAATAAAAAAGATATCCCGAAAACTGTGATCGGGATATCTGTTTTTTTATTTGATTTCGCTGAAATTTTCCATAGTGATCTCCGTTTCGATCCGCGGAATCCTGACGCTCAGGATTTTTCCGTCGCCGTCGAAGCGAAGTTCAAATCCGCCGTAGCTCGTTTCGCCGTTATAGACCCAAACGCCGTTCTCCTGCCTTGCAGAAATTTCTTCAAGTGAAAAAGTTCTGTCGAGAATTTTCATAATAGCGTCCGCGAAATGCTTAGTCAGCTGCGTTTTGCTGTCGTCAAGGCTCATTTTAAGCCCCTTGAACGACACCGAATAAACGCCGCCTTGATACTCAAGCTCAAGCCCGTCAAGCTCTGCCGGCTCTTTGACCGTCAGAACCGAACTTTCGTCCGTTCGCCTAAGGCGGCAAAGATAATTTCCCCGCCCCGAAACGACCCTCATATCACACTCGAAGTTTTTTATAAGTACGGGCGAATCCGTGCTCGACGGAGCCGAGCAACCGAAAAACAGCGCCGCAATAAACGCAAGCGTGATGATCAAAGCGGAAAATCTGAGAGTCTTTTTTGAAACGGACATAAAATCACCCTTATCGAAGCGAGTTCGTCGCTTATTCGAAGTCGGCGAGTACCTTTGAAAGACTGCATAACATGTCGCTGGGCAACATTCCTCTGACGCTGTCGCGCGCGCTGACGGATTCGCCGAGATAGCCGTGAATATATACGGCGGCGCTT
>USMJ01000017.1 GCA_900555805.1 uncultured Oscillospiraceae bacterium
GTTGGGGGAATGATCCCTTCAGTGAGGTCGGAACGTTGAGCATACTCTGCGAAGACAGAAAACTTTTCTTCTGGATATGGGTCGTCCTTGTCGGCGGAGCTTATCTTGTCAGCACGAATTATGCGTACATAAAATATAAAGACAACAGCAAGTTTCTTCGCATTCTGAGCGTCCTGACATTTTTCGCGTGCTGCGGAATTGCGTTTTCCCTGAAGCATGATATCACCACTTGGAATCCGAAGCGAATCGTCCACTGGGTCGCAACGGGCATGTATATCGCCTGTGTTGCGCTGTCGGTTTTCATCCTGCTCGCGCGAAACAGGAACACCTACAAAGGCTTCAAGGCGCTTATGATCGTGACGCTGCTGATCGTCGGCTCGATTCCCGTCTGGCTTCTCACTATCGGCAAGAGCGCAATGATGGAAATGATTCCAAACGCGCTTTTCCAGATTATGCTGTTCGTTATCGACTATGCGATGCCGGTTGAGACCTTACCTGAAAAGTCATATCAAAGAGTATAATTATTTAATTAAGTATAATAGATGAAAAGTCCCTCAACAGACGCCGAATTTGCTGTCTATTGAGGGGCTATTTATTTATCGGTTGCCGGTGAAGCGCCCTTTTAAAATAAAACAAACCTCACCGGATCAGCCAATGAGGTTTATTAACAAAATTATAATTTATTTGCTCAGCATCATTTCAACGAGCGTAATGACCAAACGAATGGAGCTGAAAACAAGATCGGCTATCAGAGACGCCAATGTCGGTTCGTCATTGTTGTCGCTATTATCCGGTTCTGTGGGCGTTACGGGAGGAGCAGGAATCTCAACAGCCTCGGCTGTGATCGTGATATCTCCGTCTACTCCCGAAACGGTATATGTTCCGTCGCCGTTGTCGGTGATATCTGCGTTGCCCGATGCAAGATCAAGGCCGTTTTCAAATTTGAAACCGTCTTCGGGCTTGATTATAAATGAGCCGCCCGCGGGGATCCAGTTGTCGCCGTAAGCTTCCGTTAATCCGATTACCTCGGCATTGGATATCGTGACGGATACCTTTCTGAACTCATTGACCGTTCCGCCGTAGTTGTCGCCGATACTGCCGCCGTAATTGTTGACGGTTCCCATGAATAAAGTCTCAACATGTCCACCGACATTGTCAACAGTGCCGCTGAACAGATTTCTGACTGTGCCTTTGTTGATTACGGTCGTGTTGCTTCTCTGGAAAGCGATCACTCCGTAGTTTTCTTTAACGACGCCGTAATTAGTGCCTACGCTGCCGTCATTGCGAATGATAGTTCCTCTGTTGAACTCAACGCCGTCTCCTGCGGCTACAAGCTCGATCGTTGCGCCGTCGGGATTTTCGCCGATTATTGCCGCCGACGCGGGCAGACATAAGCAGAACATCATTACAAGCGCAAGCGTGATTGTGATTACCTTCTTCATAAAATAATACCCCCGTTTAAAATTGGTACAAATATCTTAACATATGATGTCGGAATTATCAATATGTTGCGCGGGATATAAAATTTGTTTACAATTTAGGCTTTCTCGTTACTTGCAAAAATAACGGTTATGCGCATAAATCTTAACTCAGCACTCACTCTGTGTACCGTATAGTCAGACAAAAATTTTTATCATCGTCAAAGCTTTGCAACATAATCCGAAAACTTCACATTGCATTTTGTAAAATCAGAGGTTATAATAAGCATGGAAATTTATACACGGGAGGCATGATATATGCAAATGACTTTTCGCTGGTTCGGAAAAGAGCTTGACACGGTCACTTTAGCTCAGATCCGCCAGATACCCAACGTCACAGGCATTGTCGCCGCTTTGCACGATCTTCCGGCAGGCGAGGCGTGGACGCTTGACAGGGTTCAGAAGATGAAAGACGAAATTGAGGAAGCCGGCTTTACGATGGAATGCATCGAAAGCGTGAATGTTCACGAAGATATAAAGCTCGGACTTCCGACAAGAGAAAAATATATCGAAAACTATATCGAGAGCATAAAAAATCTCGCCAAGGTCGGCGTCAAGTGCATATGCTATAACTTTATGCCTGTGTTCGACTGGACGAGAACCGACCTTTATATGCCGCTGCCGGACGGTTCGACCTGCCTTTGCTACGACGGAAAACAGGTCGAAGGCAAAAGCCCCGAGGACATGTTCAAGGAGATCGACTCCAACTCGAATGGCTACGCGATGCCGGGCTGGGAGAAAAACCGAATGGGCGAGATCAAAGACTTGTTCGAGAAATATAAAGGTATAACCGCCGACGACCTTTGGAAAAATCTAATATATTTTCTCAATAAGATCATGCCGACCTGCGAGGAATACGGCGTGAAAATGGCGATTCATCCCGACGATCCGCCTTGGGAGATCTTCGGCCTGCCGAGAATCATCACGGGCAAGGCGGCTTTGCGCAAGCTTCTGACGGCCGTCCCGAGCAAGTGCAACGGCGTTACGCTCTGCACGGGTTCGCTCGGCTCAAATCCCGAAAACGATCTCGTCGACATCATCCGCGATCCTGTCATCGGCGAGCGGATCTATTTCGCCCATTTGAGAAATGTGTCGCTCAATGATCATTGGTTCAACGAGACGAGCCACGAGAGCGACGCCGGTTCTCTTGATATGTACGAGATAGTGAGTGCTTTGCAAAGTGTAGGCTTCGATGGCTACATTCGTCCGGATCACGGCCGAATGATATGGGGCGAAGTGGCAAGACCCGGATACGGACTTTATGACAGAGCATTAGGCGTCAGCTATTTAAACGGACTGTGGGAAGCGGTCAAAAAATCAAGGAGTGATATAAAATGATGATACACGAAAATTTAAAGGGCAGAACAGCTGTTATAACGGGCGGCGGCGGAGTTCTTTGCAGCGCGTTCGCTAAAACTCTCGCAAAGCAAGGCTGTAAAGTCGCCGTGCTTGACCTTAACGAAGAAGCGGCTAAAAAGACCGCCGATGAGATAACCGCTCAGGGCGGAACGGCTATAGCTGTCAAATGCAATGTTCTCGATAAAGAATCCGTCGAAAAGGCGAGAGAGACAGTCAACAAAAAGCTCGGAACCTGCGATATTCTTCTCAACGGTGCCGGCGGGAACAACCCCAAGGGTACAACGACAAAAGACACTCTTGAAAAGGTCGATCTTATCAAGAAAGACGAAAGCGTTAAGACATTCTTTGACCTTGATTCCGAAGGTATCAGCTTTGTGTTTAACCTGAACTTCCTCGGAACGCTTATCCCGACGCAGGTTTTCGCCAAGGACATGACCGAGAAAAAACACGCCTGTATAGTCATGATCACATCAATGAACGCATTCAGACCCTTGACGAGAATCCCTGCGTACTCGGCGGCAAAGGCGGCTGTCAAGAACTTCACCGAATGGATGGCTGTTCACTTTGCGCCTGTCGGCATAAGGGTTAACGCGATCGCCCCGGGATTTTTCTCAACGAAGCAGAACGCCTCTCTTCTTTGGAATGAGGACGGTACGCCGACCGAGAGAACAGGCAAGATCCTCGCGGCGACGCCGATGGGAAGATTCGGCGAAGCGGACGAGCTTGACGGAGCTTTACTGTTCCTTTGCGACGAAAGCTACAGCGGATTTATAACCGGCGTAAACATTCCCGTTGACGGCGGATTCAATGCGTACTCGGGAGTATAATTCTCTCAAAGCCATAGGCTTGTTAATGCAGGCCTGATTTCAAACGGAAAGGCTATGATAATTATATGAAAGAATTTATGGACACCGACTTTCTTCTCGAAAGCGACACGGCGAAACACATATTTCACGCTTTCGCGGAGGATGAGCCGATATGCGACTATCACTGTCATTTAAGTCCGAAAGAAATATATGAAAACCGCAGAACCGAGAGCATATCGGAGCTGTGGCTGTCGGGCGACCACTATAAATGGCGGATAATGCGAGCTGTCGGAGCGGACGAAGAGCTTGTCACCGGCAACGCCGACGGAAAAGAAAAGTTCCGTGTGTTCACTAAGGCTTTGCAGATGTCGGTCGGAAATCCGCTTTATCATTGGGCGCATCTCGAACTGAGAAGATATTTCGGAATAGATACGCCTTTAAACGAAAAAACAGCGGACGACATTTTCGACAGAGCCAACGAAACGATAGCGAACGGCGACTTCAGACCGCAGACGCTTATGAAAAGAAGCAAGGTCAAATTCGTCTGCACAACCGACGATCCCATTGACAGTCTTGAATATCATAAGCTGCTCTCAAAAAGCGAAAATAACTATTCGGGTGCTGTTATACTCCCGACATTCAGACCCGATAAAGCGTTGAATATAACTCAAAACGGTTTTGCGGAGTATATCGGCCTGCTCGGAAAATCAGCCGATATAAAGATAAATTCTGTCGGCGATTTGATAGACGCTCTTTATAAAAGAGCCGATTTCTTCGCCGAAACGGGATGCAGGGTCTCCGACCACTCTTTCGGAAAAGTTCCTTATGCCGAAGCTGAAGAGAGCGAAGTTAACGAAATTTTCCTTAAGGCTCTCGGCGGCGAAAAGATCGATGCGGATGATGCCGAGAAATACATGACCTATGTTTTTTCGGCTCTCTGCCGAAAGTATCACGAGCTTGACTGGGGATGTGAAATACATATCGGCGCGCTGAGAAACAACAACACAAGAATGTTCGCAAAGCTCGGCGCGGACGCCGGCTTTGACACCATGCAGGACGGTAAGACAGCTGAAAAGCTGAACCTACTGCTTGACAGTCTTGATAAAACCGACGAGCTTCCGAAAACCGTTCTGTTCGACCTTGACCCGAAAGATGATATAATTCTCGCTTCGGTCATCGGGAACTTTCAGCATACGGGGAAAGTATGCAAAATGCAATACGGTCCCGCATGGTGGTTCCTCGACACAAAGGACGGCATGACGAAGCAAATGAAAACGCTCGCTTCTGTCGGCGTACTCGGCGGATTCATCGGAATGGAAACCGATTCGCGCTCGTTCACATCCTATGCGAGACACGAATATTTCCGCCGCATATTCTGCAACATAATCGGCTCATGGATAGAAAACGGTGAGCTTTATTATGACGAAGAAATTATCAAGAAGCTTATAAGCGGCGTATGCTATAAAAATGCCGTCAAGTATTTCGGCTTTGACGAGGTGTAAATATGAGCCTTAAGATAAAAAGTAAAGATAGTTGCCTTTTCGACGAGGTCTCGCTCGGCGAGGTTATGCTGAGATTCGACCCCGGCGACGGAAGGATAAGAAACTCGCGAACATTTTCCGTCTGCGAGGGCGGCGGCGAATATAATGTCGCCCGGGCGTTAAGCACCTGCTTCGGTCAGAAAACGGCGATAGTCACGGCTCTCGCCGACAATGAGGTCGGAACACTGATTGAAAGCCTGATGCGCCAAGGCGGCGTCGATGTTTCGTTTGTCAACAAAATTCCATATGACGGTTTGGGCAGAAATGTCCGAAACGGATTGAATTTCACCGAACGCGGCTTCGGAATAAGAGGTTCGCTCGGCGTCTACGACAGGGGCAACACCGCTGCGTCACAGATGAAAGTCGGCGATGTCGATTGGGATCATCTCTTCGGTGACCTCGGCGTACGCTGGTTTCACACGGGCGGAATTTTCACCGCGCTGTCAAAAGACACGGCTGAGCTGACCGTTCAGGCGGTCAAAAAGGCTAAAGAATACGGAACCGTCGTTTCGTATGACTTCAACTTCCGTCCGTCACTTTGGAAAAATGTCGGCGACAGCGAAGAAGTCCTGCGGATAAACCGCGAAATCGCCGAATGCGTCGATGTGTTCATCGGCGGAAAGTTCGACTTTGAAAACTGTCTCGGTTTTGATTTCGGTGATATTTCAGAGTACGGGGAAGTATGCGGTAAGGTCATGGCGAAGTACCCGAATATAAGTCTGACGGCGTCGACCTCGCGCACGGTCAAAAGCGCGAATATCAACAGCTGGAAAGCCGTCTGTTTCAGCGGCGGAAAACTGTATAATTCAATCGAATATCCCGAGCTTGAGATATTTGACAGAGTCGGCGGCGGAGACGGTTTCGCTTCGGGGCTTATATACGGGCTTATGAATTACGGCGATATAAAGAAGTCGCTTGACTGCGGCGTCGCTCACGGCGCGCTCGTTATGACGACGCCCGGCGACACTTCGGCGGCTTCGCTTAAAGAAGTCGAAGCGCAGATGAACGGCTGTACTGCGTCTGTTCAAAGATAGGAGGATAACGAAATATGGCTAACAAAACCGAAATACTTTCAAAAATACATGAAGTCGGCGTTGTCGCTGTTATAAGAGCGGAGACGCCCGAAAAAGCGGAAAAGATCGCCGACGCCTGCGTTGAAGGCGGCGTAACCGTGCTTGAACTGACATTCACTGTTCCCGGAGCAGATAAGCTCATAGCGTCTCTTCGCGAAAAATATGAAGGAACCGATGTCATAATCGGCGCCGGAACGGTCACCGATGAAGCTACGGCAAGAATAGCGATCTTATCGGGAGCGCAGTTCGTTGTCTCTCCGCATTTTGACGAAAGAATAGTCAGATGCTGCCACAGAAACGGTATAGCCTCAATGCCCGGAATATTCACGCCGACAGAAGCTGTTCACGCTATGGAAAGCGGAGCGGACGTTCTCAAGGTATTCCCCGGCGATATAGCGACCCCGAAGTTTATTTCCGACTTCAGGGGACCTTTCCCGAACGCTGTTATGATGCCGTCGGGCGGAGTTAATGTTGACAATGTCAAAGACTGGATAAAAGCCGGCGCATTCGCTGTCGGCGCGGGCTCGTCACTGACAGCAGGAGCAAAAGCAGGCGACTACGAAAAGGTAACCGAAACAGCTAAACTTTTTGTTGAAAGAACAAAGGAAGCAAGAACTCGCTAAGCTGTATACACAGTACGCTTAGAACAGATTCGGCGCCGGGCACCGACTTGAGTTCAGCATAAAACTCGCCCGTACCCAAAACAAAATATAACAACCTCACAATCGAACTTTGTGTGTCATATATTATAATGACCGATATTGATTGTGAGGTGTTTTGTTTGAATAATTATTATATTAAGTTCGGTTCGGTGACCTACGCTCAGCTGGCTCAGGAGACGCTGAGAAGAAACGGAATTCGCTCGAGGGTCGGCAAAAATACAAATCCGAACCGTAAGCAGGGCTGCAATTATGCGTTGTTTATTGACGGCGACGCTCAGACGGCGTACCGCATAATTATGCGCGAAAATATAAAAAATCTCGGGCTTGAAAGGGGCATGGGACGATGATATATCTCGACAACGCCGCCACAACGAGCCCGAAACCGCAGCAGGTCATTTTAGCCGCCAACAACGGAATGCTCATGAGCGCAAACCCCGGCAGGAGCGGCCACGATATGTCCATGAGGGCGTCAAAGCAGGTGTTCGAGGTCAGGCGGAAACTCGCCGATTTCTTCGGCTGCCCGTCGCCTGAAAATGTCGTTTTCACCCAGAACTGCACGCAGGCGCTGAACACGGCGATAAGAGGGTTGACCGTCAGGGGCGACCATGTCATAACCTCTTGCCTCGAACACAACAGCGTGGTCAGGGTGCTCGAAAGACTGAAACAAGAGGGGCGAATAACCTACGATGTCGCTGTCGTCTACCCCGGTGACAGGCAGAAAACCGTCAATTCGTTCCGCTCGCTGATAAAAAGCAACACGGCGATGATCGTCTGCACCCACGCGTCGAACGTGTTCGGAAACATTTTGCCTATACAGGAAATAGGCAAGCTCGCACAGCTTCACGGGCTGAAATTCATAGTCGACGCGGCGCAGTCGGCAGGAACAGTCGAAATCGACATGAAAAAAATCGGAATAACCGCGCTTTGCCTGCCCGGACATAAAGGATTATACGGCGCTATGGGTACGGGCGCATTACTGCTTGCGGACGGTTTAAATATCGAACCGTTGATTTTCGGAGGAACGGGAAGCGAGTCAATGAAGATAACGCAGCCTGATTTTCTGCCGGATAGGCTCGAATCGGGAACGCTGAATCTTCCCGGTATAATGAGCGTCGGAGCGGGGATAGACTTCGTAAGCGGAACAGGCGTCAAAAAAATTCACGAATACGAAATGAATTTATGCTCGGAACTTTACAATTATCTGTATAATAGTAACTTATCGGAAGTGTATTCCGAATTTTCGCCGGAAGATTCGGTCGCGACCGTGGCTTTCAATGTCAAGGGACTTCACAGCGAAGAGGTCGCAAGACGGCTGAACGACGACGGAATATGCGTCAGAGCAGGGTATCACTGTTCATATCTCGCTCATAAGTATATGGGCACCGAGGAAAACGGAGCCGTCAGAGTCAGCGTGGGCGTATTTAATCGAAAAAGTGAGATAAAAAAACTCATAAATTCAGTCAATAAAATTGAAAAACAGCGATTTATATGATATGATATATTCAGGTATAAATGAAACATAAAATTTTTGCTAACGATAAAAATAACGGCAGGTGAGACGGATGCAAGGAGCATTTTCGGAGTTTTTTAAAAATATTGTAAGTTTATTTGCATCAATCACGGTCTTTGATATTTTGGATATTTGCCTTGTTGCCTTTATAGTATATAACGCGATAAAGTTTATCAGACAGACAAGAGCGTTTCAGCTCGTCAAGGGTATAGTTTTGCTTTTGATCGTCTACGGCGCGGTCAGGCTTCTTAATATGCAGGCGAGTTCATATATCATGAGCCGTGTCTTTAATGATGTTGTACTCGTACTTTTGCTGTTGTTCCAGCCTGAGATTCGACACGTTCTTGAAAGCATGGGCAGAAAAAGGATCAGCTTCAATAACGGCGGAATCAGCGAAACGGAAGAAGCGAGCGACGCGATTATGGCTGTATGCAAAGCCTGCTCCGATATGAGCGACAAAAAGATCGGCGCGCTTATCGTCTTTGAAAAGGACACGCTTTTGGGTGAGATCATAAACACAGGCAGTAAAATCGACGCTCTCGTCACCGAAGAGCTTATAGAGAATATATTCTATCCGAAAGCTCCGCTGCATGACGGCGCGGCTGTCATCAGCGGTAACAGAGTTGTTGCCGCAGGATGCATTTTGCCGCTGACACAGAATTCGCTTTCAAGCGAACTCGGAACAAGACACAGAGCCGCCGTCGGCATGAGCGAGCAGGGCGATTCAATGGTCGTCGTAGTCAGCGAAGAAACGGGCGCAATTTCCGTCGCGAGCCACGGAATGCTCAAGCGCGGAATATCTCCGGGCGAGCTTCGTGAAAGGCTGATGAATTATCTCATGCCCGAAAGTCAAAACGACACTTCTTTCCTCAAAAAGCATTTCGGAGGTAAGAAAAAATGAAAACGAATAAGAAAAAAATAAGTCTTCACGGACTTTTTATGAATAACAAATTTGTTCTTGCCTTTTCTATTCTTCTCGCGGTTGTCATCTGGGGCGCGGCTTCAATGACGGTCGCTCCCGAGGACACAAGAGTTATAGAACACGTCAAGGTCACGATAGATGAAAACGAAGACTCCGGATATAAAATCTTCGGCTATCAGGATACCTATGTCGATGTCACCGTTAAAGGCAGAAGATATCTTATTTCCGCAGGCGCGCTCTCAGCGGAGGACATCTCCGTCGTCGCCAAGGGAAAATATGTCGACTATTCGGGAAAGCAGACGCTTAATCTCACGGCTACCGTCAAAGGCAACAATGATGTAAAAATTACCGATCTGTCGGAAACCTCGATAGCTGTCTATTATGACACGCCGAAAACCGCGGTTTTCCCTGTTGAGGTCAAACTCAACTCGACATCCGAAACAGTGCCGTCGGGCTATACAAGTCTTGACCCGATAGCGTCACTTAGCAATGTCACGGTAACGGGTCCGGCAACCGAAATAAATAAGATACAGAAAGTTGTCGCCGAGGTCAGCCTTGATTACTCTCTGACGGAAACGACCGCTCTTGAAGCGGAACTTAAAGCCGTGACGGATAAGGGCACGGAAGCGAAATACGTTTCGTTTGTCGATGATGTTTCGAATTTCACAGTAACTATCCCTGTTTCGAAGATAATCGAAATGCCGGTTTCGGTCAGATATCTGAATATGCCCGAATATTATAACGACAATATGTTCGAGGTCAACTTCTATCCAAAGACCGTCAAGGTCGCAGCCGCTCAGAGCGTACTTGACGAAATGCAAAGCCTGATTATCGGTACGATCGACTTCAAAACTTTGACCAACAAAAACAACAAGTTCACATTCTCACTCAGCGACATTGAGGAAGTCAAAATTGTTGACAGCGCCGAGAACGTCAATGTGACAGTGAACTGTTACCCGATGTCAAAGAAGAAATTCAGCGTTCAGGCGGCGAATGTAACATTTTTGAACATAGACGAAGGACATTCCGCTTCGCTTGTCGATAAGAATATATCGAGCATTCAGCTTATCGGCCCGTCGGCGTCGCTGAAGAGCCTTGACGCCGAAACTCAGCTGTTCGCGAAGATAGACCTTTCGGGCGCGACAGAGGGAATCAGGGACTACAAGGCGGACATCTATATCAAAGACGATAACCGTTGCTGGGTATACGGTGAGTATACCGTCAGGGTAAGAATATCTAAAAACTGACCTCTTTGAGGAAAAATAGGGCAGGGGTACGCATTTCATGCGTACCCCTGCCGCAA
>USMJ01000018.1 GCA_900555805.1 uncultured Oscillospiraceae bacterium
TTTTTAACGCGGTATCGGCGAAAATATGCCTTAAAAACCGTATATGGTTCGACTCTCCTCAGCTTAAACATTATCGGGAGATGTCACTATGTTAAAATTTGCCATTTTCGATTCGAGAGAATACGACCGTCCCGGACTTGACAAGTTCTCCGAGGGCAGGAACATCGAGTTCAAACATTACGAGACCAAGCTCAACGCCGATACCGTTCGGCTCGCAAAGGGCTATGACGGAGTTGTCGTGTTTGTCAATGATGATGTCGACAGCTTTGTTATTGACAGGCTTTGCGAGTATGGAGTTAAGCTTATCGCTCTGCGCTGTGCGGGATTCAACAATGTCGATCTGAACGCCGCCAAGGGAAGAATAACCGTCGTTCGCGTTCCTGCGTATTCGCCGAGAACCGTCGCCGAACACACGATGGCCCTGCTTCTGACTTCGATAAGACGCATACACAAGGCGTATATCCGAACGAGGAACTTCAATTTCAGCGTCAATGATTTCACAGGCTTTGAGCTTTACGGCAAAACGGTCGGCGTTATCGGAACGGGCAAGATCGGCAGAGCTTTTATCGACATATGCAACGGCTTCGGAATGAAAGTCATAGCGTATGACCTATATCCCGACGAGAGCGTCAAAGCGGAATATGTCAGTCTCGACGAGCTTTTCACAAGGAGCGACGTTATATCCCTCCACTGTCCCCTGACGCCGGAGAACAAGCATCTGATAAACGAACAATCGATCGCGAAGATGAAAACAGGCGTTGTTATCCTGAACACTTCAAGAGGCATGCTCATAGACACGCAGGCGCTGATTAACGGGATCAAGGATAAGAAAGTCGGAGCCGCCTGTCTTGACGTTTATGAAGAGGAGTCGGAATTCTTTTTTGAGGATTTCTCGGGTCACATAGTCAGAGACGACACCCTGACGAGGCTTATAGCTATGCCGAACGTCATTGTCACTTCCCATCAGGCGTTTCTGACAAAAGAAGCGCTCGAGAATATAGCCGAAACGACGGTCAACAACATTGAAAGATTTTTCGCCGGCAACACCTGCAACGAGGTCACGGTTTAATCCAAAATATATCTGCGGTAAGCTCCGACCGCAGTTTTTCTTTTCTGCCGTGTCGAAAAAAGTCGGATAAAATCATTTTTTGAGGAACGAAAGAAAATTTGAAACTATCTATTGACAAACCTGTTTTTTGCTCCTATAATTTAATTATAGACGAACATTTGTTCGATAAAAATGCAAAGGAGACTGAAAAATGTATAGCGCCGAGATAAAGCATATAAAATGTACGAAAACCGAACCTGATTTTGATGAGGCGTGCGTCGCCTTTTTTAATTGGAAAGACGCCGTCGCCGAGAGCGCCGAAGAATATAACGAGCGGATAAGAAAAGTAAAGCTGCTCTCGATCGTTCGCTCGATCATTGAAAACGAGCTGACAAAGGAACAGTCCGACATGCTCAGACTTCGCTATCTCGATAACAAGAGCGGGGAAGAAATCGCCGCGATGTACGGCGTGACGAGGTCGACCGTCAGCCGAAATCTGATGAAGATAAACGAAATTTTCAAGACGAGGATGAAATATGTTTTTGAGTACGCAGACAGTGACATCAGAAACGAAGTTTTCCCCGCCTGTATCGAGCAGGCGCTCGCCGTCATGTCCGTCGGGTCATCGAAGCCCGAGCTGACGGGAGAAAGGCTCAGAAAGGCAAGACTCAGAAAGGCGATGACAATCCCGCTCGCAGCAGACATTTCGGGTGTACCGCAAAAAAGAATTGAAGATTTCGAAAGCGGCGGTCCTTTGAGCGTCGCCGAGTTTGTCAGACTTATCACAGCTTACAAAATCAGCGCCGACGAAGCCATTTTCGGCGTTTAAGGAGGAAAAAAATATGGGGAATATTTATGAACTGAGAGAAACATATGAGGACTGCATCGCCGTTCAGAAGCGCGTTATTGCGAACAACCGCCTGAAGCTGACGAAAGCCGAAAAGGAATTTAACTTCAGCGAGATAAGGCGGCTGAGATATCTGCTGAATATTTTGTATGATGAAAAAAGCGAGCTTGAAGAGCGCTGCAACGAGCTGAAAGAATACGCTTAAACTGAGGGGAATCAAACCCTATAATGTTCGACTCCCCTCAGCTAAAAAAAGAATTTTCGCCCGAAATAGTGACAAAACCGATAATGTGTGTTACAATAACTTGGTATAATAATAAGGAGTGTAACAAAATGGCAGATATAAACGAGAGCATTGCAGCCGTAATCAAAGGCATGCAGGAAACGCTCGACAAAAACGGTTTTAAGTCGGTTAATACGCAGACAGACGGAGTTTACGCCTACGAAAGCGAAAAGGGCACGGTCAAAATCACATACGGCGACGATAAGATCTTCCTTTACGCATCCGACACGGCGTACGCCGACACAACGGATGACGACTATAAGCGCATCGCGCTCTCGCTCTTTGACGCGAACAGCACCGATGGCGACATCAGATATATCGTCAACGATTTCAGCGAAAGCATCAACGAGAGATTCGCGGAAAAAAAGGTCGTCAAGAGAAACAACTTCAAGGCTCCCCCGACCGTTTCGAAGACGGCGGTCAGAAGCGGCGGAATGTCATACGACGCCAACACCCTCGCCAGCAAGATCTGCGTTATTTTCCCCGAGCTTAAGCCTTATTATAAGGAAAATATCGAAGCCTACGGCGAATTTCTTCCCGAAGATTTCTTTACTAAGTACGCGAACAGTCTCATCGTCGAGGCAATCAGACAAAACAATCCGGCGACGATGAAGAAGCTGTTTAACGCGCTCAATGACATCTACGCCGACGGCTCGAACGATGTTCAGGATATTATCGCCGTTACCATACTCGGTTCGCTTGAAAACGATAAGGTCCTTTTAGCTAACTGCGTCGACTACATGAGCCCGATAATGGCGCCCGTTGTTATCAGCGTCAACGAATATCTCGCAAGCTCAAGCGGCAAGAAAGCCAAGAAGAAGCTTCTCAATCCGCCCGCGTACAAGCCCAAGAAGGAAAAGAAAAAGAGAAATTTCATGAGCCAGCTCGGCGGCGGAAATCAGTGATTATCACCTCAGTCTCATTTGAGACTGAGGTTTTGTCATATATATACGGTATGAATATGACAATTCGCGGAAATATTGACGAAAATCGGATAAATTCTATTGACAAACCCTTGCGGATAGTTTATACTAACACTTACCGCGTGCAATAGGCGGCGTAGTTTGTTATGCCATGAATGAGAGATCAGCCCGGCGCAGCGAGTCCATAATAAAGGAAGGAAAGTAACATGTACGCAATTATCGAAACAGGCGGAAAGCAGTACAAGGTAGAAGCCGGCCAGGAAATCTACATTGAGAAGCTTGACGCAGAGGCAGACTCCGAAATTACCTTTGATAAGGTTATCGCAGTTGGTGCCGACGACGGTATAAAGGTTGGCGCTCCCTATGTCGAAGGCGCAACCGTATCGGCTAAGGTCATCAAGAACGGTAAGGCTAAGAAAGTGATCGTTTTCACTTACAAGTCAAAGAAGAACGAAAAGCGTAAGAAGGGTCACAGACAGCCCTACACAAAGGTTGCCATCGGCGCAATCAACGCTTAATCATCCAATGATAACGGCAAGCTTTTTTGACGGCGGCAGGGCTTTCGAGATAAAAGGTCACAGCGGCAGCGCGGAATCGGGAAACGACATAATCTGCGCGAGCGTTTCGTCGGCGGCGTATATGACAGCCAACACCATAACCGAGATCATCGGCGTGAAAGCCGACATCAAGGTCGAGGACGGCTATATGCGTTTCAGGCTGACAGAGGACAACAAGGAAGCCGAGAGGCTCATCGAGGGTCTCGATCTTCACATAAGAGAGCTGTCAAAGCAGTATCCCGAAAATGTTATCAGACTAAAGCTTAAATCAAAGTAAAACATGGAGGTGTAACAAAATGCTTAAGATAAACATTCAATTATTCGCTCATAAGAAAGGTATGGGTTCTACCCGTAACGGCCGTGATTCCGAATCAAAGAGACTCGGTGTCAAGAGAGCGGACGGTCAGTTCGTTCTCGCAGGCAACATTCTTGTTAAGCAGCGCGGCACTCATATCCATCCGGGTAACAATGTCGGCAGAGGCTCAGACGACACCTTATTCGCTCTTATCGACGGCAAGGTCAAGTTCGAGAGAGTAGGCAAGGATCGCAAGAAGGTCAGCGTTTACGCTGTTGAGCAGTAATTTTATAAAGCATTATATACGGAGCGGACTTCGGTCTGCTCCGTTTTTCTGTTGTACGCTGTATGATTGATTTCGGGGAGATGGCGGCCGGAGGCAAAAGGTTTCCCGGAGGGGAAACAGGCGAGGGCGCAGCCCTCGGCTCTTCTGCGCGAAGCGCAGAAGCTTTTGCCCTGCACTCGCTTCCCTTTTGAAGAAAACTCGGGCTGTCTCGAATCTGCGATGCCGCCCCGGGACGGTGGCGGCGAGCATACACACAGATTAGAAACCAGAAGATGACCTTCTGTGGGGGCAGAGGCAAAACCTGCGCTTTGCAAAGCGCAGGGCCGCAAGCCGCAGGCTTGCGGCGGTTTTCGGAACGAAAACCGTTTTGCCGTCCCGAAGTCAGATCAAACTTATGGCTTTCCGATCAAATCTCGACTTACAGCGCTCCCTCGCTTCACCGAACTATGTGCATCGGAAAGTCTATCGCTTTCCGTCAATCACTGCGTTCTCTTTGAGGGCAAATCGGGCAGGGGCACGCATTCCATGCGTGCCCCTGCCGCAATTTCCCCTCCGCGCCCACTGACCCGCGGGCGCGGCTGAATCCAACCCCCTGCCCCGAATTAAATCAGAAGTCCGTCACACTCCCCTGCCGGGCCGAATACAATATAATAAGCACAGATATGATCGGAGGGATAACCGTGTCAAATTTCAAGCTATGGCTAAAAGCCGCAGGGATAAGAGCGATAAGGACCGTCGCTCAGACGGCGATAGCCGCGATCGGTACATCGGCAGCGCTCGGCGACGTCAACTGGATGATCGTCGGAAGCACCTCTCTGCTTGCAGGTGTGTTGTCGCTTTTGACAAGCGTTGCCGGTCTGCCCGAATGCAGCGACTGTGGCAAAGACAATGAAAATAAGGATGAAGCAAAAGAATAGCGCATACTGTCTTGTTTGATACAATTTTATGAGAAAAAGCTATAATTCACGGGTTGCAAATGATATTCGCGTGTGTGAATTATAGCTTTTAGTTTTGTTAATTTTTAGTGCTGATTTTGACAGAAACGCCCTTGTTATGTATGAATAAAACAAAAATTTATTTCGCTAAATCATATAATGTGACCGAATCGAGATAGTTGTTGATTATTCCGTCAAGCTCCGTCCACATCGGCAGTGTCTTGCAGTATTCCGCTCTTTCGCAGGAGTTTTCGTCTGATTTGAGACAGTTTACAGGCACAAGCGGTCCCTCGACCGTCCGCAGGATGCTTCCGACGGTATAGTTTGCGGCGTCTCTTGCAAGTCTGTATCCGCCGCCCTTTCCGCGAAGGCCGTCTACAAAATTCGCCTTTGACAGAATAACTATTATGCTTTCAAGATATTTTTCCGAGATACCTTGGCTTTCGGCTATCACGCTCAGCGGAACGTAGCCCTCGTCTTTCCGCTCGGCGAGCTCAATCATGACCCTGAGCGCGTAGCGCCCTTTCGTTGAGACTAACACAAAACCGCCCCCTTCTTTATCAACCTATTATATCACAAGGTTTATCATAAATCAATCTTTCGCAAAAAAACAATGCTTCATTTTTTATAGGGTACGGGGCGGTTACCGCTGTCGGAAAGATCTCGGAGCGATGGCAGGCGACAGAAAAATTCAAACTCGGGTCGATAAGCTATAAGCCGCGCAAATACTTCCTGCGTACCGCAAAACATAGGTGGCTCGGGAACTGAAATCCGAGCGGAAAACTTATATCGGGCAGGCGCTCGCCGCGTACCGCAAAAACGGCGCAGTATGGCCGATTTTTCTGTTGACGGAGCGAAGATAGTATGTTAATATTATATTAACATATGGGCGCTTTTTGCCCGATTTCAGCAAAGGAGAAAGCTATGCAAGACAACAAATTAACTCATGGCCTCAAAGTCAAAGACTATGTGGGCTACGCTTTGGGCGACATGGGCGGACTGCTCACCTTTTCGCTCATAAGCGCCTATCAGAACATTTTCTACACCGATGTTCTTCACATCAGCCCGGGCAAAATCGCCGTACTGATACTCATCGCGAGACTCTGGGACGCTATCAACGACCCGATGTGGGGCGCTTTTATCGACTCGAGAAAGCCGACCAAATACGGAAAATTCAGACCGTATATTTTCGGCTTCTCAATTCCGCTCGCCGTTTCGGCAGTCATGATGTTCACGGTTATTCCGAACCTGAGCGAAGCCAAATATCTTCTCTTCGCATACATAACCTACATCGCCTACGGTATGTTCTACACCACGGTCAATATTCCCTACGGCGCAATCGCATCGGTTATCACAGACGATCCGAGAGAACGCTCCAATCTTTCCATGTTGCGTTCTGTAGGAGCAGGCGTCGGCGGACTTCCCGGAACGATCATAATGCCTCTTATCGTCTATGACACCCATTTCACCGAAAGCGGAGTAAAGATCCAGACGTTAAACAGCAATAAACTCACGCTCTGCGTTCTTGTCCTCGCCGTCATTTCGGTTATCACCTATTTCTTCCACTTCAAGCTGACAAAAGAGCGCATCGAGCCGGTCAAGAAACAGAAAAACTACAATGTTTTCAGAACTATGGTTGACCTCGGAAAAAACAGACCCTTCATTATGCTCTGCATATCGGGTATGCTGCTCATCGCATTCCAGTTCTATTATCAGTCGACATACACCTATCTTTTCGCGAAATATTATCAAAAAGCGGGACTTTATGCGTTTATAACCGTCTGCACATATCTTCCGATGGGTATTCTTCTGTTCTTTATGAACAAACTGATAGACCGTTTCGGAAAGAAAGAACTTTGCGCTTTCGGTATGGCGTTCTCTGCCGTCGCAAGCTTCATACTCTATTTCATCAGAACAGACAATCCTTATGTTTTCCTTGTCTTTACATTCCTTTCGGGCATCGGTCAGACCTTCTTGGTTCTTGAGATATGGGCGCTCGTCATGGATGTCATCGACTATCATGAGGTACGCACACATCGCCGCGAAGAGGGAACCGCATACGCTCTGTTCTCATTCACGAGAAAGCTCGGTCAGACACTCGCAGGCGTTGGGCTTAATGTACTGTTAGCTTACATCAACTATGACACAAGTGCCGCTGCAAGCGGTGAACCGTTGTCCGAAACGGTGCTCAATAAGCTTTATGACATATCAACGCTCGTTCCTGCGATCATTCTTGCGCTTATGGCGGTAACTCTCGCTTTCGGCTACAACCTGTCAAAGAACAAGCTGCCAGAAATTCATGCTCAGCTTGAAGAAATCAGACAGACTGAAGAATAAAGTATAAATTTAAAGCGTCTTATATAAGGCGCTTTAAATGTTTTGACAACGGAGATGATACATAATGAACTATACCGAACGAAAAACGCCCTGCGGAACCGTTAAGGGCATATCCGCGGAAAGCTATGACGAATTTCGTGGCATACGCTACGCCACGGCAAAGCGTTTCGAATATCCCGAACAGATAACTCACTGGGACGGCGTATACGACGCGACCGAATTCGGCGACTGCGCCTATCAGCACCGCGCGTTTGACGACGACGCCAAGGTCAATCCGTTCTATCATAAGGAGTTCAGACGGGGGCTCAAATTCACATACGGTGAGGACTGTCTGTTCCTCAATATCTGGACGCCGAAGAACGCGGGAAACTGTCCGGTTATAATCTATATTCACGGCGGAAGCTTCACAGGCGGCAGCGCAAACGAGGGTCATATCAGCGGCGTGAACTTCGCCGAAAACGGAATCATAACCGTCGCCATGAACTATCGCTTGGGTCCGTTTGGGTTCTGCTCTCACCCGGATCTTGCTAAGGACGGCGTTTGCGGAAACTTCGGTCTGTTCGATCAGACGGCGGCGATAAAGTGGGTCATAGATAACATTGCTTCTTTCGGCGGCGATCCCGACAATATCACGCTCATGGGTCAGAGCGCAGGCGCTATGAGCGTCGACATTCATCTGTCAAATCCGCTCATAAGCGATAAGATAAAAGGCGCGATTTTAATAAGCGGCGCAGGACTTCAGAGACTTCTCTTAAAGCCGCTCATGCCCGAAAGAACGCGCTCTTTCTGGGAGAATGTCATGAAGAATGCAGGCGTTGACAGCGTAAAGCAACTCAGAACGCTTGACCCCGAAAAGCTGTATTACGCATGGCTTGCCGCCTGCAAAAAATCGAAACTGAGTATGCCCTGCACACTCCCCGTTTATGACGGAGTTGTCCTTCGAAAAGGCAGGTTTGACATGAACACAGTCTCGGACGTACCGTGTATCATAAGCTCGACGGCAACGGATATGATGCCGAAAATTCTCAATGCGCTTATCAAAAAGTGGAGCAATTATTCGGAGAAAAATCACCGCTCAAAATGCTATGTTTATAATTTCACACGCCTGCTTCCGGGCGATGACAAGGGCGCATGGCATTCCTGCGACCTGCTCTACGCTTTCTCGACGCTCGATTTCAGCTGGCGGCCGTTCACCGACGTTGACCGCAGGATCTCTCATCAGCTTTCGCAGTCGATATGCGCCTTCGCGAAAAACGGCGACCCGAACTGCGAAGCTATCCCCGAATGGAAAAGCGGCGTGAAAAATCTCATGAATTTCTGCGAAAACACGCACTGAAAGGAGCGGAAACATGAGCAAATTCAACCACCTATTTGAACAGGTACAATCAGGCGACAGCTTCGCGAAATATGTCAGCGACGGCAAGACCGCGCGAATTGACTTCGTAAGCGACAGCTGTATCCGTGTGGCGATATATAATGAAAACGAGGAGATGCTTCCGACTTTCTCGGTCTGTCCCGACAACGCCCCGTTTTCACCGCTTGGCCGAAACAGGCTCGACACAGTCGGATTCACGCAGTGCGTACCGCAAAAAAATATTTCTGACGGCGTTCACAGTTTTACACTTCCTTGCGGAATTGAGGTTAAAGTAAATCTGCTTAATTTCGTTATCGGATATTATAAGGACGGCAAACGCCTGTTTTCGGACAGAGGTCCGCTCGCCTATAACCTTGAAAACGAGTTCGGCAGGGGCAATTTCCACTATGTTTCGAGAGCCGACGGCGAGAGGATATTCGGTCTCGGCGACAAGGGCGGCGAAATTGACAAGGCAGGCCGATCTTTCAGATTTGAAACTTCGGACTGCATGGGCTACGACGCCAAGGACAGCGACCCTCTGTATAAGCATATTCCGTTCTATATATGTGAAAACGATGTCGGCTGCTACGGTATTTTCTATGACACGACCGAGACTTCATATATCGACCTCGGCAGAGAGATCAACAACTACTACGAGCATTTCAAGTTTTTCAGAACCGAGGATAACTGTCTTGTCTATTATGTTTTCTTCGGCTCCAAGTTGTCAGTGCTCAAGCAGTTCGCGAGACTTTGCGGAAAGCAGCCGTTTCCGCCGAAATGGAGCTTTGACTACTGCGCAAGCACAATGGCTTACACCGACGCTCCGCACTCACAGAAAAAAATGAGCGAATTCATAGAAACGCTCAAAAAATATGACATAGCCTGTCAGGGCTTCTATCTCTCCTCGGGTTACACCTCAATAGACGGGAGAAGATATGTTTTCAACTGGAACTATGACAAGTTCCCCGATGTTGACGGTTTCGTCAAGGAGTTCAACGACAGCGGCATTAGACTTATACCGAACATTAAGCCTGCTTTTCTGACGGATCATCCGTTCTATAACGAGATAGCCGAAAAAGGGCTGTTCGTCAAAAATCCCGACGGAACACCGTTCATAACCGAGTTCTGGGACGGCTACGGAAGCTATATCGACTTCACAAATAAGGCCGGCTTCGACTTCTGGAACGCCAAGGTCAAGCAGGCGCTTCTCGATCACGGAATTCCCGCGACATGGAACGACAACAACGAGTTCGACATCAAGGACTGCGACGCTGTAGCCTACGGCTTCACAGCGCCCGTTAAGGCGAGCCGCATACGCTCGGTCTTCACCTATCTCATGGTCGTTTCGTCCTATCTCGCCCAGACGGCGAAAGCTCCCGACGTTCGCCCGTTCCTTTCGACGAGAAGCGGCGGAATAGGCATCAGGCGGTACGCTCAGACTTGGTCGGGCGACAACAGAACGGAGTTCGCCGATCTTCGCTACTGTCACAACATAGGGCTCACCTTGTCGCTTTCGGGATTGTATTTCTACGGTCACGATCTCGGCGGCTTCAGCGGGCTTTTCTCGCTGGACCTGCACGGGCTTG
>USMJ01000019.1 GCA_900555805.1 uncultured Oscillospiraceae bacterium
GCTTGTACCATTTCAAGGGCGCAATTCTTATCAAGCGCAATGATCTTGTCGCTCGGTACGCTGTTGCAGCGGATGAGCTCGGCGCCGAGGGGTGTGACGCTCTTGCCGGTTCCGTGGAAGGTCAGACCTGCCGCGGCGTCCTTGAACTCGGACATATTCAGAAGCTTGGTCATCATCTCGGGGCTTGCGATAAGAGTCGTCATCTCGTAGGGATCGAGCTTGCTCCAGAGATTGACGAGGTCGCTGTATGCAAGAGTGCCTGCCGAAGCGGTTGAAACTGTTGCGGCGGCGTTGGAGTTGCCGTCGCCGTTGATAAGAACATCGACGGCGTCCTTGAGCTGAGCTCTTGCGATATAAGCGCCTATCTGTCTGAGTGTGACCGTGAACAGGTCGAGACGGTGAAATCTGATAGCTTCATAAGACGCTACGAGCATACGGCCTCTCTTGTTGAGCTTGATAAGATTAGGCTGAGTCTTGACCGTTGTCGACGGAATGACCGCGCCCTCCGCGACAACGCTCGCTTCCTTGTCGCCGTCGTCAACAGACGTTATCGGGCGGTAGTCGAGACCGTCTATAACAGTTGTTGTTGCGACGATGCCGCCGAGCTTGTTCGCGTTGTTCATGCCCTTTCTGACTGCTCTGTTGACATATTCGGGAAAGAGAGCCGCGCTGTCGGCTGTCTTGAAGAACTTTTCGACAGTGTCGCTGTTTCTGCCCTTGACGTGAATGTCGAAGCGCTTGAGCTGTCTCTGATAAGCGTCAAGCCCCTCAAGCGAGGTACCCTTGTAGTTTTCCGAAGGGTCGAGGGCTTCGAGAGCCTGTGTGAAGCTTTTGCCTGTGGTATAAAGTCCCTTGTCGAGCTTTAAGTTTTCATATATTGCCATGTTGGTCGTACCTCCTTATAATATAAAACCGACTTTGCCGGTTGTGCTGTTGTATTCGACGATGAGAATTTTTCTTGCGCCCGTGACGGCGGCTATCTTGCCCGAGGTGTCAACGCCGAACGCGCCGTAGCCTCTTGTGATAGTCTCGCTTGCGGCCGCCGTGGCGGTCATGTAGCCCGAGATCTGAACCGTGACGAAGCCGCCGCGGCTTGCGACGCACTTGCCGACGATATCGCCCTTTGCCGCTACCGCGCCTGCCTCGCCGTCGTCTGTGATCGAAACGAAGTCGCCGACGTTGACCGTCGCGCCCGACTTCTTTTTGAGAGTGATGCACTGCTCGTTGATTCCGTTGAAATTGATGTCTGCCATAATTTTCCTCCTTAGATTTTGTATTCGTTATAGTTGTTTGCGTGTGTTGTTTCCTTTGCCGCCGCGAGCTGAACCACGGGCGGCAGGGAACTGTTTTTCTTCTTCGAAAGTCCGTCGCGAAGCTCTCTGAGATCGTCGACGCTCATCGCCTTGCATACCGAGTCGAACGCCTTTTCGCCGACCTCGGGCATGGTTATCAGAGCGAGCGACTTGACCTGTCTGACAAGCTCGCTTCGATAGCTTTTTCCGTCCTCGCTGAGCTTTTCGAGCTTCTCGATATATTCGACGATGCTCTGAGCCTGACTTTTCGTCACGCTGACTGATCCCGTCTGAGACTTAAAGAATTCCCTGATGTTTTCCAATGATTTTTCCTCCTTTTGCGCCTTGAACGCCTTTGTTACTCCGGCTTCTCTCTGCGCCGGAACTGCGACGAATGACCATTCGTATGCGTCGGTGGGGTCTGTCAGCGTGTGATAACAGAGCTTTCCGCCGTAGGTTTTGCCCTTGACGTGTTCGCATCCGTCTCGCATGACATCCCTGCCGCATACCGAGCAGACACTTTTTGCGACGCTGCATCCGACGCTGACTTCCTTTTTGATGCCTGCGTCGATTTCTTTGATCAGATCATCGTTGCGCTTTGTTTTGACCATGTACGCGCCGGCTTTGAGCGCGACGTAAGTCTCGCCGTATGAGGTGAGTTTCCCGGGCGTTTTTTCTATCCATGTCGCATATATTCTTGCAGTCTGATCGCTGCTTTTCATACTGTGATCGGATATGCCCGTCTTTCCGATAAAGAGCTTTCCAAGCTCGTTCAGCGACTTTTCGCTGAATACGTCGAAGTCACGGTCAACCTCGTTGTCGCAGAGCGTTATGTTGAAAATGTACACTTCATTTTTTTCGAGCTTTTTTCTCGAAAGGCGGTTGATCTTCTCCATAACGCCGTCGTCCGCTTCTGTCATTACAGCCGTCTGTTCTTCATTCAATATTTTCACCTGCGCTTTCGTTATTGAGCTTTTGTGTCTGTGCGTTGTAGTATTCTGCCTGAGCTATCTGAAGCTCGTCCTGAAGCGTGATATCGTTCCAGATTATCTCGAAGTCGCATCCGTAGCCGTTCATTCTCAGAAACAGCGAACATATCTTTCTCAACACGGGATTGAGCGTTTCTCTGTAATACTCAAGCTCGCTTGTGAGAACGTCCGCCTGCTGGGACGACATCCTTTCCGTCGACGACCAGTTAAGACCTAAAAGAAACGGCGGTATGCCGAGTTTAGCGACTATCTGTTCGAGCATCTGTCTGACGGGTATGTTGCTGTCGAGAATCTGGTTGTCCGCGCCTATGACCTTGATATTCACATCGCCGACGGCGACAAAGTCCTTGACAGGACCCGACGGCTGCATTGTCTTGCCCCACTGCAAAGCGACCTGTTCGGCTCTCTGCTTGGCGTAGGCTCTATCGCCGGGGTCGTTCTGCGGTCTGTAAGTGACAGCGTAGCGAACGTTTCCGATTCTTTCCCAGTTAACTCCGATAGTGTTATATATCTTCAGCAGAACGTCGCTGACGAACGGAAGCCCTTTGAGAACGGATCTTCCGTAAACGCTGTTCGGCTCGGGATTTATTGCGCTGACGAGAACCAGCTCCGGATACTTCACGGGGAAACTTCCCTTAGCTGTCACCGTGCGTACCGCATATTCAAGAGGGGATCTTCCGTGGGTCAGCTCAACGTTTTCGAGCGACGCGGGATAAAGGGCGCATATTTCGCCGTTTCGGTCGAGAACGATCTCGCCGACCGCCGTTCCGTAGGTCAGCAGATAGTCGAAATAGCATGAAACAAAGGCGTTTATGCCGCTCGAAAATGTTCCGACGGGGACGTTCTTCAGAAAATCCGATAAAGCTTTTTGAGCCTTTTTGTCCGCGCAGACGACTTCGAACGTACCCAAAAGCCTGACGAGCTTCGAAATAGCGGCGTCGATGACCGGGATGGCGTCGCGCAGGGTCGAATAAAGTCTGATGTCGGCTTTTCCGACCGTTTCGGGGTCGCTCAAAGCGTCATACGGGTGGCTTTTGGGATAAGTCTGCGGGACACAGAACGCCTGACACGGCGCGTCCTTTTCTGTTTTTCTTTTGAAAGCCAATATTTTCTCCTTTCTCTTACGGCGCTAAGTCCGTAAGGCTTCTGTCCGCCGCCATGACGAAGAAGTCCTCATTCCTGCCGTAAGCAACGGTTGACACGAAATATCGGATATCGTCCATGGCGTGATCGTTTTCTTTTCTCGGAGAGTCCTTTGAGACCGAGGAATCCCAGCGATAAAGCCCGAATTCCCTTAATGAATCCTTGCAGCAGGGCGAGATGCGTACCCTGCCGCTTTTGAGCATGTCAGAAACCTTTCTTATGCCGTCGATCACGTCGTTCTGCGCTTTTATAACGCTGAATTTCCCATGCCGCCTGATGCATTCGATGAAAGAAGCCGCCGAGGGGTCGACAATGACCGCTCCGACCGTCTCCTCGCCGACAAGCTTGCATAGATCGCCGTAGTATTCCTCGTCGGTTTTCTGCCTGCCCTCCGACCTTGACGAGAAGTAGTATTCTCTCATCCTGTACCAGGTTCCCGCGTACCGCCCCCATAGACCCATGGATGTCGGATTGACAGTTCCGTAGTCGCAGGAAACGAAGACTTCTTCGGGCTTTCCGGTCGGTGTTGTTTCGGTGTACGCTCCGGCGGCTGCTTCGGGGTAAACCAGTCCGTCGGCGGCGACCCACTTCCCGAGGACGAATCTTTCATAGAAGGCTCCGCTGTAAAGACTTTCGTATCGGGCGATGACCTTAGGCGAAAGCGACGGATTGTCGCGCATCAGAAAATGGACATAAAGACAATTTTTATCTTCGGATTTCTGTATCCATTCCTTGTAGAACCAGTGCTGCGGATTTTCGGGGTTACAGTTGAACCAGAACTTTGCGCCGTCAAGCGAGCATCGCGCGAGGGCCTGTTCGACAAAAGAGCGCGGCATCAGGGCGACCTCATCGAGCAGAACGCCGCCGAGAGTTACGCCCTGTATGAGTGAAGCGGAGCTTTCATCTCTGCCGCCGAAAAGATAATATCTGTTCTTCCTGCCGCCGTAGGAAATCTCAACATAGTTCTTCGTCAGCTTTTCTTCGCACGAAAAGCCAAGCTCACGAAGGGCAGGCAGCAGAGAGGTTATGACATTTCTTCTAAGCGAGGTCACGGTCTTTCCGCAGAGAGCGAAGTTTGTGTCATCGAAGCGGCTCATGCTCCAGGCGGCGAAGCCTATGGACATACATGTCGTCTTTCCGCTCCTCACCGCTCCGTCGCATATAACGGCGTCGTATGAGCGATAAGGCGACTTCGGATGCCACCATGTCAGAGCGATAAGCTGTTTGCGGCTGAACGGGCGAAAGCTGTTCTTACTCATCGGCGCTCACATCCTGTAAGGCCGCCGCGCCGTTTTCAATCGCCTTGAAGAAGTCGTTCTTGCTCTCGCTGTCGCTCTGACCGATGATTGCCGACAGCTTTTCGAGAGCCTTTATTCTGTCGAAAAATTTGATCTCCACGCCTTTGCCCCTGTTCACTTTTATCTCGGATACGCTGAAAAGGTCGAGTTCCTTGAGCATTTCGGGATCAAATTCCTCTTTAAAGGCGAGTGTAACGGCGTCGTTGATACACCCGAACGCCAGCCGCCTCAAACCTGCGGCGACCTCGTCGCGGCTGCTCTTGTTTTTCGCCGTAAGCGTCGAAATGTATGCGTTCACGCTTTCTTTTTTCAAAAGCTTAACGGCGGCTCTTTCGGGCGCTACGGTGTACCCCGACTTTATCGCCGCCTCGATCGCGTTCTGTTTGACGCTGTAATAGGTGCAAAACAGCCTTTCTTTTTCGCTCAGTTCCTTGCTTCTCATGTTGCAAGCTCCTTTCGTCTTGGATTCGGTGAGGTCTCAAAGTCCCTCCGTAAATACCCTTAACGATTGAGTTTGTTGCGCGAAAAACGCAACGAAAATATGGAAAGCAAGATTTGTTAATAAAAAATTCATATTTTATGAGATTTGGACACTGATTTTAGCAACATTTTATAAATAGTTGAGGAAATATATATTGATATTCACGCCGTATAATAGGATAATATAGAGGTATAAAAAGTGTGGTAATTCACATAAAACGAACATATCAGGAGGAACGACAATGAAAGTATTTATGATTGGCGGCACCGGCCTTTTAGGCAGCGCGGCTGCGGCTGAGTTCATCAAGAGAGGTCACAGCGTTAAGACGATTGCGCTTCCCGATCTTCCGAAGGGCGCAGAGCTTCCCAAGGAAATGGAGCTCACAATGGGTAGCTTCTTCGACATGAGCGACGAAGAGATCCTCAAGGCTATGGAAGGCTGCGACTGCTTCGTTTTCGCAGCAGGCGTAGACGAGCGTGTTGACTTCCCGAAGCCGGTATACCCGTCGTACATAAAATATAACATCGAGCCTGTCAGAAGATTTCTCACTCTTTCTAAGCAGGCCGGCATAACAAAGGCTGTCATCTTAGGCTCATACTTTGCTCACTTCGCAAAGGTTCGTCCCGAGATGGAGCTGACGAAGATCCACCCGTATATCAGAAGCCGAATCGAGCAGGAGGACGTCGCTCTCTCATTCGCTGAGGACGGCACAATGGACGTTTCCGTTATGGAGCTTCCCTACATCTTCGGCACACAGAAGGGCAGAAAGCCTGTCTGGACTATCTTCGTTGAACAGATCGCAAAGATGGGTCCCGTAACCATGTATCCCAAGGGAGGCACGGCTATGGTAACCGTCAGACAGGTCGCAGAGTCGATCGTCGGCGCAGCAGAGCTCAATAAGGGCGGCAACGCATACCCCATCGGCATGTATAACTACACATGGGACGAATACCTCAAGATCGTTCACAGAGCAATGGGTCAGCCGAACAGACCGATCATCCATGTTCCGAAGTTCCTCTACAAGACCTTCGCCGTTTCGCTCAGAAAGGCCAAGGAAAAAGAGGGCATCGAGACGGGTCTCGACTATGTTGAGCTTGCCGAAATACTCTATTCGAAGTTCTATATTGATCCCAAGACCGCCAAGAAGCTCGGCGTTCAGGAGGACAACATCGACGCAAACATCTATGAGTCAATGAAAGTTTCCGTCGACGCATACTACAAGAAGCTCGACCTGCTTGAGATGAAAGTTGAGTAATAAAAGCAAAACGAATAAAGCCGTCCGTGCCATACGGGCGGCTTGTTTTGTTATTCGGTACGGGGGCGAGTGCTTTGTGAAAGTCGGTGCTCGCAAGCCGGCTCGGTCGGTGTTTTTGAAAATTTCAGCTGTCAGCATACTTCCATGCGCCGTTCCGCTCACTGCGGAACGGCGTGGCGAGCCGAGTGCCGATTGTGAATTTATACTCGAATGAGAAAATTTCTGCCAAAACGAGCCCCGGCGCGCCTGCACAAATGCGCAGGCGCGCCTCCATCAGTCTCCAACCCCAAACAAAAAATGAAAGCGACAGCAGCAGGCGAGAATCACCGTCGCATTCTCCAAACCAACTTTACCCAAACCCCAAGCAGGTTGAAATCCGTTCTCACCGACCTCTATCGCCTCTCAACACCTCGCTGCACCCGCGGCGACTGTTCGGGCATCCCTCTCCGCTATCGCTGCGGAGATGCCCTCCCAGCCGCCCTTGCGGCGGCACTCGCTTCGCTACCGCGCCGCCGCATTTCTCCGCTATCCCACTTCCCCGCGTACCCGAAAATAAATAAAATTTAAGCATTGCGGATTTGACATTGAAACGCAATAATGGTAGTATCTATTTATAAGCATTGGGCGTATAGGATTCAACTCCCCTCAGCTTAACAATTTCTCGGAGGTCAGGAAAATGAGAACCGTATTCAAAAATTGCACCCTCCTTGACGGAACGGAAGGCATGACCGTCCAAAAAGGCGTTGACGTCGCCGTCGAGAACGGGAAAATAACCGAAATAGGCAAAGTAACCGCCAAAAACGGAGACGAGGTCATCGACCTCACAGGCAAATACCTCATGCCGGGACTTATAAATCTCCATGTCCACCTTCCGGCAGGCGGCAGACCCAAGAACAAACCGCTCAAGGCGGATCAGCTTGCCAAATTTGCGCTCTCGACCGCTTTCATGCGTGCCGTTGCGCTGAATATATGCCATAGCTACGCCATGCAGGGACTTATGGCGGGCGTAACCACAGTCAGAGCTGTCGGCGGTCTCGGCGACATTGACGCCAAGCTCAGAGACAAGATAAATTCAGGTAAGCTCGACGGCCCGAGAATACTCGCCGCGAACTACGCTATCGGCGTTCCTCACGGCCATATGGTCGGCTCGGTCGCGAGAGCGGCTAACTCGGTCGACGAAGCCGTCGCCATGGTCGAAGAACTCGCCTCGCAGGGCGTTGATCTTATAAAGCTGATGATAACGGGCGGTGTTATGGACGCTAAGGTCAAAGGCGAACCGGGCGTACTTATGATGCAGCCCGACATGATAAAGGCCTGTTGTGACGCGGCGCATAAGCATGGTTTGAAGGTCGCCGCCCATGTTCAGAGTCCGGACGGAGTTCGCGCGGCTGTCGAAAACGGCGTTGACACGATCGAACACGGCTCGACGCTTTCCGAGAACGAGATAAAGGTGTTCAAGGATCACGGCGCAGCCATGATCTGCACTCTTTCGCCGGCGATGCCCATGGCGAGATTCAAGCGCGAGACCCTCGGAATCTCCGAAGCGGTTCAGTATAACTCGAACGTCGTCTACAACAACATGGTTTCGGGCTCAAAAACTGCGCTCGAAAACGGAATCCCCGTCGGTCTCGGCACCGACACCGGCTGCCCCTACACCACCCACTACAACATGTGGCGCGAGCTTCACTATTTTGAGCGCAGCGTCGGCGTTTCGCCCGAATTCGCATTATATACAGCCACGCTCGGCAACGCAAAAATAGCGCAGATCGACAAAGAAACGGGCAGCATCGAAGTCGGAAAATCGGCTGACATGCTCGTCTCAAACGAAAACCCGTTCGACGATTTCAGAGCGCTTTCACAGCCCTACATGGTCGTTGCGAGAGGCAAGGTCTACAAAAATCCGAAGATCAAGAAATACGAGAAATGTGAAATCGAGCTTGACAAATACTACGATTAAGAAGAATCGCCGCACAGCTAAGTGCGGCGATAATTTTATTTTGAGGTACGAGTGGGTGAGTGCTTAGGGGAGGGGTGCGGTCGGAGTGGGGGACTTATCTTTATCGTTCTTCCTTTTAACAGCCGAAGATATTCTCCCAACGCAGGCATATAACACAAAGTCGATAAGACTTATATATAACCCTGTTAAATGCACGGATATATACCACCACTTGCTAATATATCGTTCCCACCAAGGATAGTATTTTCTGTCAATAGTATGGAAATTTTCCTCTGCGAATTCGATGTCAAATCCGTCAAGACGAAACAGGGTAATGTCCTTTCTTTTATCACTAATAATTTCATTTAATGCTTCCACAGAAAAATTATCGTTTTCTGAATAGGGTTTACTGCCGCGCTCGGCTAAAAGATATGCATTACCTCTGAATATAAACAATGTCGCGTATTGTATGCAGTTCGATTCAAGAAGATATCCGATTTCGTCGTTGCTTACGCTGTTGTCTCTGACATAATTTGAGAGATCAAGCGTTCCTCCGATTTCACGATGACCGTTCCCTTTGAATATCATCACCAACTCCGAACGAAAAGGCGAAACAGCGGTGAACTTTACATCTTTAAACAATTCCTTTGCGTTGAAAGTCTTATAGTCCGATTCGTTCCATTCTGAATAGAAAAGCATATTTTCATTGATATCTGTTTTTGCTTTGTCGAAGTCAAAAAGCTCGTCATATGTATAAACGGATTTAGTGTCAACAAATTTGCATTTGTCTGTCGCCATATTGAAACAGGCGGTTATCGGCACGGTTAACAATGCAGAAACCAACAGTAACAGTATAAATCCGAAAATTTTCTTCAATATTTTCATGCGAAGTTCACCTCATAATCAAAATATCGACAAATAAAATATCACATAACGAATTATACAGCCTTTTAACGCTTTTGTCAATAAGCAATAAAGAAAAGTTGTTTCGGTAATCTATATTTTAGTTTTAATCTTCATGTCCTTGGTTTCCCATACATTTTAGCTGTCGAATTCAGTGCAGAAAGCCCGACTTACATCTAAAGGCGGGACGGCAAAACGGTTTTCGTTCCGAAAACCGCAGCAAGCCTGCGGCTTGCTGCGCCGCGGTTCGGCTTGCCGAACCGCGGGTTTTGCCTTAAATCTACCGCACATCCGACATTGTGCGCCTTTTCAAATCTACAAAAAATCCCCCTCCAAAAGGAGGGGGAAACAATCTGGCCCTATTCAACAACCAACTTTCGTCCGTCCGCTGGGCAAAGCCTTATCTTCGGCTCGATTTTCTGCTTGCCGAGATTTTCATATCTGACCGTGACCGCGTTTTCATCGCAGTCTACCGTGAATTTCAGCTTCACGCAGTCGTTTTCCCTGTATCCGAAACCGATTCCGTCGTCGGAGAAGAAGTCGCTTTCAAATTCGCCGCTCTCGGTCGGATAGACCGTGAAAACAAGTTCCTCGCCGCTGTCGAATCCATAGGCGGCTTCATCTGTCGGAAGCACACAGCCGGCGCGTACGAAATAAGGCATTTCGTCTTCGGGGGCGATCGTCAGTCTGACGGTTTCGCCGCCTTTGTGAAGTTCGCCGCCCAAATACCAGTCGGCTCCCTCGGGCAGGTAGGCGGACACCTCGTTCACGCCCTCGTCGAAGGCGAAAAAGACGAGAACATTCCTGCCTAAGAACATTGAGTCTGTGTTTTCATAGAGCTTTTTGTCGTCGAAGTACAGGAAAGCGGGTGCGTTCATCGGCTCTTCGTCCTCGACCGATCTGTATGCGCAGTCGTACATATACGGCAGGAGTTTTTTCCTCTGCGCGAACAGCCTGCGAATAGGTTCGACAGCGTCGGGATAGCTCCACGGCATTGTCGCCGAGCCGTCCGAGTTCCACGAGTGAATGGTCAGTCTCGGCTCGAATATGCCGTGCTGGATCCAGCGAAGCAGCAGTTCGCG
>USMJ01000020.1 GCA_900555805.1 uncultured Oscillospiraceae bacterium
TTTGAAAGCTTATGTTTGTGCAAAATTGCTATAAATTTTTATACATTTTATTGCTTTTGGTCGTTATCTTCTTTAAGCTGCTTCTTGAATTTTCGAAGATATTCGATGTCTTCTTTTGTCAGGTTCGCTTTTGACAGCATATCCGGACGCCTGAGATAGGTTCTTTCAAGCGATTTTTCCCGTCGGTACCTTTCAATATTAGCGTGATGACCCGATAACAGTATATTCGGAACCTGCTTTGAGTGCCATTCATAAGGGCGTGTATACTGCGGATATTCAAGCAGTCCCGAATAGTGGCTCTCTTCTGTGAAAGCGTCGGAATTCGCGAGAACTCCGGGAAGCATTCTCGATATGCTGTCGGCGAGTATCACCGCAGGCATTTCGCCGCCCGTGAGTACATAGTCGCCGATCGAGATCTCCTCGTCGACGATCTCTTCTATCAGGCGTTCGTCAACGCCCTCATAGTGTCCGCAAAGAATAGCTATATTATCCATTTCGGACAGCTCTTTGACCCTCTGCTGGTTCAAAACTTTCCCCTGCGGAGACATATATATCAGGTGAACCTTCTTGTTCTCCCTTTCGCAGACGCTCATATAGCAGTCATAGATCGGCTGGGTCTGCATGAGCATTCCCGTTCCGCCGCCGTATGGGGCGTCGTCGACCCTGTTATGCTTATCCTTTGTGAAGTCGCGGATATTTAGGCAGTTGATCTCGACAAAGCCGCTTTCCCTTGCCCTGCCGATTATGCTTTCACTCAAAACAGCTTCGCACATTTCGGGAAACAGCGTAAGTATATCAATCTTCATCGTCAAATATTCCTCTCAGCGGCCTTATTCTGACCGTTTCGTTTTCAACGTCTGCGTCGATGACGACATCGGGGATCGCCGGAATGAGATATTCCCTCTCCCCTGATTTTATGTGCCATACATCGTTTGCGCCTGTTTGACTGACATCCGATATTTTGCCGTACTCCCTGCCGTCATCTGCGTCGATAACTCTGCATCCTATCAAGTCTTGTATAAAGTAGCTGCTTTTGTCTATACGGGCATCTTTTCTGTCCATGAATACTATTTTGCCTCTGAGTTTTGCGGCTTCCTCAACGCTTGAAACGCCGTCAAATAAGGCGAGAACGATATTTCCGTGAACTCTTGACGATATGACCTTTACGCTCTTTTCGCCGTCCTTGTCGAAATAAAGCGTTTTGAATTTTTTGAGAAACTCGGGCGTGTCGCACCACGGGTTTATTCTCACTTCGCCTTTGACTCCGTGAGTTCCGACTATCTCGCCCACTTCAAGATATTTTCTGAGCATAATATTCCCCTTTAATGTTTCTTGGTGACTTTATTTTTGTTGCCCTTTTCATCGACAATATATGTGTTTTCAAGCTGAGTGACGAGACTTCTTTTAAAGCTCTGAACATACTCCGCGCGAAGTCTTTGCTGTTCGTTCTTTTCATCCTCGTTCAAGCCTGTTTCTCTCGCCTTTCTCGCGAGCTCGTTTATTCTGTCTATTTCCGCCTGGCGCATGATTTTCCGTTCCTTTCCGACCGCGATTTCAAAGTAAAAACTCCCCTCCGCAGTCATGCGGGGTACATTATATTTGAATTATTCCCAATCTTTCCAAACTTCCGGGCAATAGCCGACCGTCGCCGATTTTCCGTTTCTGACTATCGGCGTTTTGAACATTTCCCCGTTTTCGAGGAGCTTTTCCTCTCTCGCTTCGTCGGAGGCAAGATACTGCATAAAGCACTTCTCATATTCTTTTGAGGAGGTATCTATCAGCGCCTGCATTGAGCCGACCGCTTTCTTTATGCTGTTATATTCGCCCTTGCTCATGCCGTATTTTTTCAGGTCGACGAACTGATATTTGATTTTTCTTTCTTTGAAGTACCGCTCGGCTTTCTTCGTGTCGAAGCATTTCGCCTTGCCGTATATCTGTATATTCATTTAAATCACCGTCTCATTATAACATATATCGTCCGTTATTACAATAAAAGTCCGCCAACCTAAGCGACGGACTTTTTTGTTATTTCAAACGCTGCATATCAGCTTCGAAAGATTCATATAGAAGTCGAAAAATCCTTGAAGAGAGCCAAAGGCTTTTTCATCGGCGGCATTACAGAAATCATAATGGTCCGCACCGTAGATCGTAGGCATAACATACCATACTCCGGGTATAATCGTCTTTGTTTCGTCATACGTGATATGATCCTCGTTGAACGGGTAGAGAGCGCTCTTAAGAGGAACTATTCCGTCATTGGCGCCCCACGACTTATCAATAAACTTTCCACCGATGAACATATTTACCGAAGCGCATATCATAGGTGACGATAAATAGAACGGGGTAAAATTATCATAATCTTTGTTAAGCCTTTTGTAACCCAGCTTACCGTCCTTTGTGATACAAGCCGAATAGGAAAAATAATATGCGGATTTAACTGTTTTGATTTTCTTATTCAGCTTTTCCGCTCCCTGAACCGTCAGGTCATAGCCGCAGTGATCCATTGAAAGTGCAAGTTTCATGCAAGCCGCCGGATTGAGCTTGGCTTTTTCGCCTGTATACGGATCCTTAGTTATTCCCCACTGGTCAAGCATCAAATCGTTTTTGGATTTGCCGGTAACACATTTTGTTTGAAGAAGCAGTATCATAAAGAATGCCGGTATTACCGTATCGGAAACATAGTTTGAAACCGTAGAGCCGTTATGAGGGGAAGCGATCGTTGTGATCGAATGTATGCCCTTTTCGTGACCGCCCTTGAAAAGCTCGGAGCATCCGTTCTTGTCCGCGTTCATTTCTGTTTTGTCTCCGTAGGCAAGTAAAGATGCCAAAAGTCGAATCGTCTCGCCGCCGAAAGAATGACCGACAAAGTTCAACGGGCTTTCAAGATCCCAAGGTACACCCATGGTTGCTCTTCCGCCGTAGTCCCTTCCGTAACGGGAATGTCCGCATTCTTTTGAATGCGCCTGACCGTAATCGACAACCGTACCCGTAAGCTGAGCGTAAAGTTCACATGCTCTGTCCCATGCGCTGCTGTATCCGCCTACGGGAGGATTATAGACTGTGTATCCCTGCGAGCGAAGATATGTTATCACATTGTTTTCGGGCTGCGTTCCCCAATAAGGCCTGTGCTCCTCCTGGGGCGATGTTTCTCCCCAACCGCACATTCCATGAACATAGATAAACGGATAGCTTGTCTTTTTATCCTCCGCAGAACCTATAAGCGCAATATTAAACATCAAGCCGAAGCATAGTAAAATACTGACAAAAGACATAAAAATTTTTCTTTTCATTAAAATTTCCTCCTAATTAACATTTATATCAAAGAACCTTTATCATTTAATCATATTATTAATCTTTTGTCAACACGCAGCCTCAACCTTTAATCATATTTTATAATATCTGTCCGTACTCTGCAAAACGATCCCGAATCGGAAATATAACTATGGACATAAGTTTTCAAATCGGTTATACTTATACAAAAAGACAAGCAGAGGTGAAAGCATGAATATCGGGCTTAGCGAAAACGCCGAAACATTGTTGAAAATTTTAAACAGCGGCGGCTTTCAGGGGTACGCAGTCGGTGGATGCGTACGGGACATGATAATGAAAAGGCGGCCTTATGACTTCGACATAACGACGAACGCAACGGTCGGCGAAATGCTGAAGCTGTTTTCGGGCTATCACTGTTTGACGCAGGGCGCAAAGCACGGAACGGTAGCCGTTGTCATGGGAAACGAAGTCGTGGAATGCACGACATACCGAGTTGATGGCAAATATTCCGATGGCAGGCACCCCGATTCGGTCACTTTCTCGCCGAGACTTTCGGACGATCTTTCAAGGCGCGATTTCACGGTGAACGCTCTCGCCTATAACAAAAACGACGGCATTATCGACCTTTTCGGCGGAATCGGTGACATTAACAACAGAACCGTACGATCCATCGGTGATCCCGACAGGCGTTTCACCGAGGACGCACTGCGAATAATGCGAGCGATGAGATTTTCGTCAACGCTTGGATTTACGATAGAGAAGAACACCGCCGAAAGCATGATAAAGAACGCCGCCAGGCTCGCTCTTATCTCAAAAGAAAGAATTACCTCGGAACTTGAAAAGATGCTTATCGGGGAAAACATCGGCTATGTCATTGACAGTTTCAGCGGCATTTTAGAGCATATCATTCCCGACATTGTATTGAACCATACTGTCACTGAAAGAATCAAACACTGTCCGAAAGAGCATGATGTCAGGTTGTTCGCGCTTGTCTCCGAGTGTGACGATCCGTCCGCCGCTCTTGAAAACAGCAGGCTCGCTTTGCGAAAAACCGACAAGAAGCTGATTTCGGAGCTTTCACATATGTCACCGCCGAAAGACCGCACAGACATTAAGAGACTTCTCGCCGAATTCGGCGAAACCTCCGTCAAGAAGTATATTTCATACTCGGGCAGCAACCGACTCGCAGATGAATTGTCGGGCGTACTAAAAAGCGGAGAATGTTATGATATTTCGCATATTGATATAAGCAGTGAAAAGCTGATGGAGCTCGGATTTGTCGGTCACGAAATTCAGACGGCGAAGGAAGAAATTCTCAACAGGATAATACGAGGAGAACTCGAAAACATTGAAAATGAGATTATGGAATATTTGAAAGGCAGGAATTGTAATGATTAAACCGAAACGGCTCAGACCCGGCGACAAGGTTGCGATAGTTTCGCTGTCAAGAGGTCTGCTCGGCGACGAAGAATTTATACATAAATTTTATATAGCGAAAGAAAGGCTCGAAAAAGACTACGGGCTTGAAGTCGTCGCGATGAAAAACGCGCTCAAGGGAATAGATTACCTCTACCGCCACCCCGAAGCGCGGGCGCAGGACCTCATGGACGCTTTCCGCGACCCCGAAATCAAGGCGGTTTTCAACGCCATCGGCGGCGACGACACGATACGCCTGCTGCCATACATCGACTTTGACGTTCTCCGCAACAACCCGAAAATCTTCACAGGATTTTCCGATACGACAACAAATCACTTCATGATGCACAAGGCAGGGCTTGTCTCCTACTATGGGCTTTCGGTCATGACCAACATCGCGGAATATGTTGAGATCAACGGGTACACGAAGCGAATGCTTGAGAAGATCCTATTCGATCCGACTGAAAATCTCGATATCCCGGCGAGTGATTTTTGCAGCTACGACTGCGACAAAATCTGGTGGAATGTGGACAACGTTAACAAGGAAACGCCGAAATATCCGAACAGCGGATATGAGATAATTCAAGGCTCGGGCAAGGTCACGGGTGAGCTTTTAGGCGGCTGTGTAGACGTATTTCCCGAGCTTTTGGGAACCGAGCTTTTCCCGAAAGCCGACGAGTGGAAGGGTAAGATTTTGCTTATAGAGACAAGCGAAGACGACATGCCGGCCGTGACTTTAAGCTGGTTTCTTCGAAATCTTCACGCCCAGGGAATTCTGCACGCCATAAACGGAATAATCGTCGGAAAGCCCGGATTTGAGGACAAACTCGAAAAATACAAGGAAGTATACAAACAGGTCGTCGGTTTCGAAGCGGGGCTGCCCGATCTTCCGATATTATACAATGTCAATGTCGGCCATGCCTATCCGATAGGACTGTTCCCGTTGGGGCTTAAGTATGAGATCGACTGCGATAAAAAGACACTGACGCTGCTTGAGGCGGCTACGGAGTAAGTTTTTATGAAAGCTGACGGGGGCGAACCGCGGCGGCGCGGTAGCGAAGCGAGTGCCGCCGCAAGAACTTGCGAGGGTATCGCGACGCCGTCAGGCGTTGGGATGTCCGAGTAAGTTCTCCGCTGTTGTCGGGTTGGATTTATGCTATGCTGTGCAGGACGGAGGCTGAAGGAGCCGCCGCGCGCGTTGTGCGCGGCGGCGGAGTTCGTTCGGCACAGGCTTTGCATCCGAGAGATAACCGAAATTCTGATAAAAATCGCACACGCCGTTCCGAAAAATCGGAGCGGCGTGCCTTATTTTGATTTATCAGCCGATCGGGCACTGTTCGTAATGCTCGTCGTCGATTTTGCCGACTATCGGTTCGGGATCAATTCCCTGACGTCTGTAATAGTCTGCAAGAGCGGCTTTGATAGCCTGCTCGGCGAGAACCGAACAGTGAATCTTGACAGCCGGAAGTCCGTCGAGAGCTTCGACAACCGCCTTGTTTGTCAGCTTAAGAGCTTCGCTGACGGGCTTGCCCTTGATCATATCGGTCGCCATTGATGATGTGGCTATCGCCGATGCGCAGCCGTATGTGTTAAACTTAACGTCAACAATTATATCGTTCTCTATCTTGAGATACATTTTCATGATATCTCCGCATTTTGCGTTACCTATCTCACCGATACCGTTTGCGTCGTCAAGCTTGCCGACGTTGTGGGGATGTGAGAAATGCTCCATTACTTTTTCGCTGTATTCCATAATTCATTATTCCTTTCCGTTTTCTTTATTTATGATATGCTCCCAAAGCGGAGACATGGCTCTCAATCTGTCGATTATCGGCGGAAGAACCTCGAGAATGTGGTCAACATCTTCTTCCGTGTTAAGCTCGCCGAGTGAAAGTCTGAGTGAACCGTGTGCAACTTCATGCTTAAGTCCGATAGCGAGAAGAACGTGGCTCGGATCAAGTGAGCCGGACGTACAAGCGGAGCCGCTCGACGCGCAAACGCCCTGCTCGTCAAGATATAACAGCAGGCTCTCGCCCTCGACACCCTCGAAGCACATGCTGAAGTTACCGGGAAGTCTGTGTTCTCTGTCGCCGTTGATTCTTGAGTGGCTTATCTTGCTTGCGCCCTCGAAGAGCTTGTCGCGAAGAGCAGAAACTTTCTTGGCGTTCTCGTCAAGATGTTCAGCCATTTCGGTGATAGCTACGCCGAGACCTACTATACCGGGTACGTTCTCGGTTCCTGCGCGTCTGCCTCTTTCCTGCGCGCCGCCCTCTATGAGGTTTTCGAAGCGAAGACCCTTACGGCAATAGAGTGCGCCGATTCCTTTGACAGCGTGAAATTTATGACCCGAAAGCGAAAGCATGTCTATGTTTTCATCCTTGACATTTATCTTGACATGGCCGACAGCCTGAACAGCGTCGGTGTGGAAGACAACACCCTTTTCCTTGCAGATGGCGCCGATTTCTTTTATCGGCTGTATGGTGCCGATCTCATTGTTGGCGTACATTATAGTAACAAGGCAGGTTTCGTCGGTGATGGCGTTTCTGACGTCTTCGGGCTTGACTATACCGTTTTCATAGACATCGAGATATGTGACGGTGAAGCCCTCTTTTTCGAGTTTCGCGAGTGTGTGAAGCACTGCGTGATGCTCGATCTTTGAGGTGATTATGTGCTTTTTGCCTTTCTTGGCTCCGAGTAAAGCCGCGCCTCTGATAGCCCAGTTATCGGCCTCCGAGCCGCCGGATGTGAAATAGATCTCATCGGCGTTGCATCCGAGGACGGCCGCGACCTGCGCTCTCGCCTTTTCGACCGCTCTGTGAGCCGTCTGGCCGAAAGCGTAAAGGCTTGACGGGTTGCCGTATTCCTTTGTCATATAAGGAAGCATTGCTTCGACTACTTTGGGTGAAACTGCTGTTGTTGCCGCATTGTCGGCGTAAACAAATCTCATATATTTCATTCCTTTCAAGATTAACTGTTTTTTGCGGTACAAGCGAATGACTGCTTGTCCGAATTTTCTCAGGCGTTGCAGGTTCCGCAGGCACCGTTCTTTGTCTTTTCCGCAAGATCGGCGAGAGTGATATTCCTGACAACTCCGACGATGGCGTTATAGATTTCCGACCAAATAACGCTTGTCGCGCAGTCGCAGTATTTATCGCACTTCTCGTTATCCGCCGCGCAAGCGACGGGAGCGAGACTTCCCTCCGTCGCTAACAGGATATCTTCAACGGTAATATCCTGCGGCGATCTTGTGAGAAGATATCCGCCTTTGGCTCCGCGGACGCTTTTGACCAAGCCGTGCTTGCTCAGGAGATTTATGATTTGTTCGAGGTATTTATCCGAGAGCTCTTCGCGCTCCGCTATGTCCTTTATGGACACGCAGCAGCCGTTCGCTCCGTTGGAAGCCAGGTCGATCATAATTCTCAGCCCGTATCTGCCTTTTGTTGAGATCTTCAAACGATCACCTCCTGTCTCTTACCGAAAGTATAATATCACACTTTTTAATTCATAGCAAGTTTATATGAATTATTTTATGTAGAAAATCCTGCCGAAATACTGGGAATTTTTGGAGAAATGTTACAAATAGGCGAAAACCGCTTCGCAGGTTTTCTGCCTGTCGGGTTTGTGCTGAATTTTAGCTTGCAAGGTCACTGCGCTAAGGGTAGCGAGTGCAGCGGGCGGCGGGGGCAAAATCTTCTGCGCGAAGCGCAGAAGCGCGCCGCTTCGCGGCGCAGTTTCGCCTGCGGCGAAACATTTTGCCCCCGCCCCGCTGCACAAACTTACCTCTATATCAAACCCGGGAGGCTGCACCGACTCGGCGCGTACCCCATATAGACATTTTCACACACATGAAAAATCCTCCGTATAGCCGGAGGATTTTAGCCTTAACTTATTTATTTCCCGAAAGTTTGTCGGATATTCTCTGGAGAAGATCGTTGAGATAATTCAATATCTTCAGCATGAAATATCTGAAGCTTTCAAGAAAGCTCTTGTTCTATTCGGGTCTGCCGCCGCTGTTTTGATCCGTGAGCGGCGATATTCTTCCTCCGTCCCAGTAGAGATACTGCGGAAGTTCCTCATAGTCCCACACGGTCATGTAGCCGTTATGCTTGAACATTGCGCCGAAAAGTCTTGCGTCAACGTCATATGGCATGTAGTCGTGGTGAAGATCCTTGATAAACCATGTGTGATCCGGCAGGAAGCAGGTCGACGCGTCAATCTTTTTGTCGGAGCTTATGTATGCGCCCTTGCCGTTCGCTATGGCGTCTTCGATATATTTATCCGAGAGCGTTTTGTCGATATCGGTTATCGTTGCGCCGTATGACGAGGACGATGTGTTCACGTCGCCGTCGGACTGAAGTTCGGATGTTGAAGCCACGGGAAGCATAGCCGTATTATACTTCGCGACAATATAAAGCTCCATTCCGTTCGCCATAGCGTTTCTGAGCATCTGCTCCTGATTCTGATATACGTTATAATGATAGTTGTCGATCTTTCTGATGAACTCGGCATATTTTTCTTCTTGTCCGCCGAAGTTCAGCTGCTTCGCTTTCTCATAATATTCGTCGTTGACCATTGACCAATATGACGGGAATGAACCGTGACAGACCTTCATAAGTCTTGGAATAACATTCTGATAGACAGCTTCATATATGTCATATATTTCGTCGATCGCGAAGCCGAGAGTTTTGAGCTTGTTTGTCATTGTGACGACAGCTTTTATGAGCTACTGAACTCCGTCGTCATCGGCGAGGTTTGACTGAACATATCTGTCGACAGCGTCCGGGAGAGCCACAACGCTGCCCGAGAAGAGCGCGCCGCAAACGTCGAAGCCGTCAAAGCCTGTCGCATACATGACGCACTTGTTTACGCTCGCCGTTCCGTATTTGTAGAAGTAAGCAAGAACAATATTCACGCCTAAGCATCTTGAAATGATATTGACCTGACTGTGACCTGTTGCCGTTTTGACAGCTTCGATATATTCATTGAGCTGATCGGCGAGAACAAGCGGATCCAGTCTGAAGTCATATGTCATGTTGTACGAATTAATTTTATACATACCGTTTCTGCTGCGGTCGTCCGTCGGTATTTCCTGAATACAGTCGTTACCCGTGCCGTTGGAAACTTCGCCGTTTTCGTCGAGAGCCATTCTTTCATAATACGGCGCAAACCAGTTATAGAGCGCGTCGCAGTACTCGGAATAGTCTCGCTTTAACGCGCCTTTTATAAGCGGCTCGGTGAGCTGTTCGACCATAGCGTCAATCATTCCGTCAGGAATAACCTGACGGTTGAGAACTTCCGAATTCGGGTCGTCTTTATCGGCGTATATGTAGTCGCCCTGACCCTCAACATAGACGATCGGGAGATAGCTGTCCCCCGAAGCCGCAAACGCAGGAAGCGTCAGCGACAGCGACATAATCATAACGAGAACAACGCTTATTATTTTCTTCATACATTTCAAACCCTTCTTGAATGTTGTAAATAAAGTTTTCGCCTGATTAACAAATTTTTCAATATGTTATCGCAGATTTTGTGCAATTCAACCAATATTGTTTGTGATGAGAGCCGGCGGCAAAAGGTTTCCCCGACGGGGAAACCG
>USMJ01000021.1 GCA_900555805.1 uncultured Oscillospiraceae bacterium
ATATTTATCAGAACATAAGTAAGCGGATTGAGGAGCGCCGATATCTTGCCGACGGACATTGATATTCTCGAGAGCTCGTCCGCCGCGTTTTCGAAGCGGTCTTCTTCGTGCTTCTGCTTTGAGAACGCTCTGATAACTCTTGCGCCCGAGAGATTTTCTCTTGTGATGAGAGTGACTTTGTCAAGTTTTTGCTGGATTACCTTATAAAACGGAACAGAATATTTCATAATGAAAAACAAAACCGCGGCGAGAAGGGGAGTCGCGGCAAGAAAAATCACCGAGAGCTTCGGGTCTATCATTATCGCCGCGACCGTCGAGCCGATGATAAGAAACGGCGCCCTGACCGCAAGTCTTATCAGCATGGCGACCGAGAGCTGAACTTGGTTTACATCCGAGTTTATTCTCGTTATGAGCGTCGAGGTTCCTATCTTGTCAATCTCGGCGGCGGAAAGCGTGTTGATATGCCTGAAAAGGTCGTTTCTCAAAGCCGTTCCGACGCCCTGCGACGCCTTTGAAGCGAAATATTGGCATATAAGCGCAAAACAAAGTCCCAAAACGCCGAGCAGGAGCAAAACGCCGCCCATTTTCAGAACATAGTGTGTGTCGCCGTTCGCGATTCCGACGTCTATTATCTTCGACATGACTATCGGAACTATAAGCTCAAAAACCGCCTCCGTCAGCTTGGCTATCGGGCCGATTATCGCCTCTTTTTTATAAAGCCTCAGATAGCGGGCTACTAATTTTAACATTTATCATATCCACCTCTTGGAAAAACAGTCTTTATGTATTATAATAGTTTGTATAGATTTAATCAATAATAAGCAGGTGAGATTTTTGTCAGAGTTTATTTGTCCGTTTTGTAAGAAATCACTAAAAAGAGAGAACGGAAGCCTCGTTTGTGAGAATAATCATTGTTTCGATATCGCTAAAGAGGGGTACGTCCACCTTTTGCCTGCGAGTAAAATGCATTCTCGGGTTCCCGGTGATACGAAAGAGATGGTGAACGCTCGCCGAGAGTTTCTTCACGCCGGATATTATAAGCTGTTTTCCGATAAGCTGAACGAACTCGTTCTGAGATACGCCGAGAACGGATGTAGGATAGTCGACGCAGGCTGCGGCGAGGGATACTATACGGAAAATATCCTCGCTTGTCTGAAAGAGCATAATATCAAAGCCCGTGTTTCGGGCTTCGATATATCTAAATCCGCCGTCAGACTTGCCGCCAAAAGTAACAAAGAGATAGAATACGCCGTCGCAAGCATTTTCGACATCCCGACAGCGAGCAGCTCGGCGGACATAGTCACAAATATATTCGCACCCATTGTCGAGGCAGAGTTTTCCCGAATCGTAAAAACTTCGGGCGTACTTATTATAGCGGTTCCGGGCGAATATCACCTTTGGGAAATGAAAACGCTTGTTTATGACGAGCCGTATATAAACGAAGTCAAACACACTGAATATGAGGGCTTTGAGTTCGTCGAAAGAGTTCCCGTCAAGGGCGTTATCGAACTTAGCGATAACAGACAGATAAGAAACCTTTTCTCCATGACGCCGTACTACTGGAAAACGGGCTTCGAGGGAAGCCGCCGCATATCGGAATGCCAAAGACTTAAAACACAGATACACTTTGACTTTCTGATATATAAAAAGATATAATTTTCCAAGAAAACGGTTGTAAACGCTTTTCGTTTGAAGTATAATATTTGCGTGTGCCGTCATAATCGGTATAATCGTTGAAAGCAGGAGGCAGGAAATGTCAAAATATTCGGTTTCACTGAAAAAAATAATAGACGATCACGGCTTTGAGCCGCTCTATCTTCCCAAGGACGCAGGGGAGATAATGATAACTACTCCCGACGTCAACCGCCCGGGTCTTATCTTCTCGGGCTATGAAAACTTCTTCGACCCGACAAGAATGCAGTTCCTCGGCAGGAGCGAGATCGAATTTTTAAATCAGATATCCGAGCCCGTCAGAAGATGCAGAATTGACAGATATATGCAGAAGCAACCCGTCGCGATCGTTGTCACGAGAGGGCTTGAGTGTCCGAAAGACATAAAGGAGCTTGCTCCGAAATACGGCGTTCCCGTTCTTCTGACCACCGACACCACTTCAAGATGTATGGCGTCGATAATAGCTTATCTCAACATCGAGCTCGCCGAAAGAATAACAAGACACGGCGTTCTGGTCGAAGTATACGGCGAGGGCGTTCTCATCCTCGGCGACAGCGGTGTGGGTAAGAGCGAAGCGGCGATAGAGCTTATCAAAAGAGGTCACAGACTTATAGCCGACGACGCGGTCGAAATAAGAAAGACATCAGCTAAAACCCTTGTCGGTTCAGCCCCCGATAACATAAGACACTTCATCGAAGTCCGAGGCGTCGGCGTCATCAACGCCAGACGAATATTCGGTATGGGCGCCGTCAAGATCAGCGAAAAAATAGATATGATAGTCAAGCTCGAAAACTGGGACAGCGAGAAAAACTACGACAGAATGGGGCTTGAGAGCGAATATTCCGAGGTCTTGGGAATAAAGATACCTATATCGACGGTTCCCGTCAAGCCCGGCAGAAATATCGCCATAATCATTGAGGTTGCGGCGATGAACAACAGACAGAAGAAAATGGGATACAACGGAGCGAGAGAGCTTCTTGAAAATCTCGGCATGACCGACGATTTGCCCGAAGCCAAAAGCGAAGTTCAGGTCTGGCATAATTTTAACTGAGGAGGATAAGAAAATGTACAGAATAGGCGTAGATTTAGGCGGAACAAATATCTCGGTCGGCGTGGTTGACGAAAACAATAAAATGGTCGGCAGGGGCAGAGTAAAGACCAAAGCCAAGAGATCGGCGGAAGAAATATTCGCCGACATGGCGAGAGCTATCGAAATCGCTATGGGTGATGCCAAAATTAAGATAGGCGACGTCAGAAGCATAGGAATAGGTACGCCGGGGTCTGTCGATAAGGCGAAAGGCGAGATCGTTTTTGCCAATAACCTCTATTTCCACCATGTTCCGGCGAGAGATCTTCTTAAGAAATACTTCGATGTCGATATATTCATCGACAACGACGCCAACTGCGCCGCTTTGGGTGAAGCCGTCGCAGGCGCCGGGAACGGCATAAAGAACTTCGTCGCCATAACTCTCGGAACAGGAGTCGGAAGCGGAATCATAATCGACGGAAAGATAGTCACGGGCTGCAACGACGCAGGCGGCGAATACGGTCACATGGTCATTCAGGTGGACGGCGAAAGCTGCACCTGCGGAAGAGACGGCTGCTGGGAAGCCTACGCCGCGGCGACGGCTCTCATCAAGCAGACCAAGGAAGCCATGCTCAAGGATAAAGACACCGTCATGTGGCAGTTGGCAGGCGGAAACATTGAAAACGTCAACGGAAGAACAGCCTTTGACGGAATGAGAATGAAAGACAAGACAGCCAAGGAGGTTGTCGACAGATATATCAAGTATGTTGCCGTCGGAACGGTCAACGTCATCAACGCCCTTCAGCCTGATATGCTATGCTTCGGCGGAGGAATATGCAACGAGGGCGACACCTTGCTCGACCCGATAAGAGAATATGTCGCAAGAGAGCGATACAGCCGCTACGCCGACAAGCAGACCGAGATATGCAGAGCCATTCTCGGAAACGACGCAGGCATAATCGGCGCCGCTCTTCTTGACGAATAAAACGGAGAGATGAATTTGAACGGCTTTTATAATGAAATAACAAACTGCGGCGTTGAGGTGCTTCGCGGCGAACCGCTGAAAAATCACACCACGTTCAAAATCGGCGGAAAAGCCGAATACTTCGCTATCCCGAAATCCGAGCAGGAAATTGCCCTTATATTAAAGTACGCCCGTACCTATAACAAAAGGGTAATCGTCATCGGAAACGGAAGCAATATGCTCGTCACGGATAAAGACATTAACGGCGTGTTCGTCTATATCGGCGACAAAATGAGCGATATCTCGCTTACAAACGAAACGACAATAAGATGCCAAGCCGGAGCTCTGCTTTCGAGGGTATGCAAATTTGCTCTTGAAAACTCGCTCACGGGCATGGAAGCGTCATACGGTATCCCGGGGTCGGTCGGCGGCGGACTTTATATGAACGCCGGAGCCTACGGCACGGAGATGAAAGACTATGTCGTCAAAGCCGAGTTCATAAGACCCGACGGTTCTCTCGGCGAATGCGCGGCAGACGAAATGGATCTGTCATACAGACACAGCGCCTTCGCCGAAAACGGATGCATAATCACAGCCGTATATATAAAGCTCAAAAAAGGCGATCCGTCTGCGATAAAAGACGGCATGGCGGACTATATGAGCAGGCGAAAGGACAAACAGCCGCTTGAATATCCGAGCGCAGGCAGTGTTTTCAAGCGCCCTGAGGGCTATTTCGCAGGCGCTCTTATCGAAGAATGCGGACTTAAAGGCGCTTCGGTCGGAGGAGCGGCGGTCAGCGAAAAGCACGCTGGCTTTATCATAAACAAGGGCGGCGCGACCTGTGCGGACGTTGTCGGACTTGTGAAGTACTGTCAGGAGACGGTGCTTAAAGAAAAAGGCGTAAAGCTTGAAACAGAAATTAAAGTTTTAGAATAAAGGCAGGAAATGACAATGGAGTTTATAATCATAACCGGAATGTCGGGCGCAGGAAAATCGAGCGTCGTCAACGCTCTTGAAGATATCGGATACTTCTGCGTTGACAATATGCCGCCGGAACTTATAACGACATTTGTCAGCCTGTTCACCAAAAATGAATACAAAAAAGTCGCTCTCGTCACCGACGCGAGAACGGGCAAGAGCTTCGACAGACTTTTCGACGCGCTCGACGAGATATCCGAGATGGATATACCATATAAGCTCATGTTCATCGACGCCGACGACGATGTTCTTGTCAACAGATACAAGGAGACGCGCCGCAGGCATCCGCTACTGAGCGAAAATGTATATACCGTCGAGGACGCCGTGAAGCTCGAAAGGCTTATGATGGCCGGCGCGCGTGAAAGAGCCGATATCGTCTTTGACACGACGGGGCTTTCCGCCATACAGTGCCGCGTTCGGGTCTCCGATATGTTTTCGGTCGCCGACAGCGACACGATGAGCGTTCACTGCGTTTCGTTCGGCTACAAACACGGCGTGCCGAACGACGCCGACCTCGTTTTCGATGTCAGATGTCTGCCGAATCCTTTTTATGTACCCGAGCTTAAGTGCTTAACGGGCTTAGACGCTCCGGTTTTTGACTACGTGATGAAATATGATGAGTCGAAACAGCTTGCTGATAAGCTGTTCGACCTTATAGACTTCACTCTTCCGCTGTATCGCAAGGAGGGCAGAAGTCAGCTTATAATAGCTTTCGGCTGCACGGGCGGTCACCACAGATCGGTGACATTTGCGAGGCTTATGTACGATCACCTGAAAGAAAAGGGATACAGAATGAGCATAAGCCACAGGGATCTGCTCAAATAACGGAGGAACGGGAAATGTCATTTTCGGCTAAGGTCAAACAGGAGCTTATGTCGCTTGAAACCGAAAACCCATGCTGTATAAAATCGCTCGCTTACGGTATGCTTTTATTCGGTCGGTCATTCAACCATCATTCAATCTCGATGATGACCGACAATTCAGCAGTCGCCGACGCGTACCGAAAAGCAGTCAGGGAAGCGACGGGAGTTTCGGTCAATTGCTGCAAAACCCCGGCAGGAAAATATATTCTTTCCGTCTCGGAAAAAGCGGACAGAGAGAAGATATTCGAGTGTTACGGCATGACGGGCAGGGAATACGCGCTTAGGATAAACAGAGCGATATTGACAAACGAAGCCGACGACGAAAACAACTGCTGTTTTTCGGCTTTCGTCAGGGGCGCGTTTCTCTCATGCGGAACGGTCTGCGACCCTAATAAAATGTATGCGCTCGAATTTGTCGTTCAGTATCTCAAACTCAGCGAGGATATGAAAGCCCTGCTCGGAGAGATGGGACTGACGCCGAAGGTCACTCAAAGACGCGGAATCAGGGTCGTTTACTATAAGGACAGCACGAACATAGAGGACATTCTCACGCTGATGGGCGCCACGGAATCCTCGCTTGAAGTCATGGGCATCAAGGTCTACAAAGACATGCGGAACCGAGTGAACAGGCGGACGAACTTCGAGACGGCGAACATATCGAGAACGGTCGCCGCCGCCTTCGACCAGATAGAATCGATCGAATACATCTTCGCCCACATGGACGAAGCGCTCCTGCCCGACGATCTGAGACAGATAGCCAAACTTCGTCAAGAGAACATAGACATGAGTTTAAGAGAACTCGGCGAGTGCTTCGACCCACCGATATCGCGTTCGGCGGTCAACAACAAGCTGATGAAATTAGTGAAGATCGCCGAGGAACTTAAAGAAAAGAATAACGAATAACAAAACCGTCACATCGGGAAGTTTTCCGAATGTGACGGTTTTTTATTTTGCGGTACACGGAGTTCCACGAAAACCTTAAGTTTTTCTTAAGATTTTCGGCCGTTTCTTAAGTTTTCCTTAAGAAAACCTGACGATTTCCTTAAGATTATTGCATTTTCGGAGAAATTTGATAGTATGAATTTGCAAAGAAAACCGAACCGAGAGCTTGCTATCCGAAAAGTGATAAAAACAAGCTTCGGAACAGGAGTTCAAATTTGAAAGGAGATGCAGTCAAATGGTACGTTTACACATGAAAAAACCGTTGAAGATAGCACTCTCTTTGCTTTGCTTTTTCGTTTCGGTCATATCCGTTGTGTATTACTGCTTTTTCGTCAGCATGAGCTTCCTGCCAAAGGGCGTTCTTATAGGCTCATACGGGAACGACAAGGCGACCTGCGAAGTGAAAGTTTATGAGTGTTCATTCGGCGCAACCGTCGACGACGCGATAAGAGGCGAGGCGGTTTTCGCAAGCGGAAAGAAAAGAACAATATATTGGTCATACCACGAAAGCACCGCCGACGTGACATGGGTCGATTTCGAAACAGTAAATATCAACGGTCATGTTTTGAATGTGTATAAGGATAAATATGATTGGCGGAGAGAGTAAGTTTGGGAGGAAAGCATTATGTAGCTTCAAGCTCGTCAGAATCAAATAACAGCGACAATATTTTCGGTACGCACTCACTCGGTGCGTACCGAAAATAAGCAATATAAATTCAGCAAAATTCGGCGGCGAGAACACCGTCAAGATGAAAAGGAGTTGTAGATTATGAAAAAAATTCTAAGCGGCGCGGCATCTGCGTTTGTTATCGCCGTGTTCATGTTCGCGGCGGCGCTGTCAGCCGGCGCAGAGGGAAAAAGGGGCGTCGAACCCGGCGGAAATATCAGCTGGACGCTGTCCGAAGACGGCGTGCTGACGATCAGCGGAAAAGGTGACCCGAAGATATATCATGTTGATTCTTTTATGGATTATTATTACTTTTTTGATCCTAATGACTATACTTATCAAGGCCATGATTTTGAACATCCGAAGGACGAAAAACCGGGTTGGTATAATTACAGAGACAGCGTTAAAAGCGTAATTATTAACGAAGGAGTTACCTCACTGAGCGAAGGATTTCTCAACGGATTGACAAATGCCGACACTTTAAAAATACCTTCAAGTGTAAGCCGAATTGATTGGTGGACTTTCGAGTTGGACGGCTATCCGAATATCATTGTTGACACGAATAACCCCAATTTTAAATCCGTTGACGGCGTTCTCTATTCAAAAAATATGAAAACGCTCCTGCGCTATCCGAAACACAAAAACGGCGAATTCAAAATCTCGGGCAGTGTTGAAAATATCGGTTTCAGCGCATTCGCCGGCGCAGAGGGCTTGACAAAGCTGACAATTCCGAAAACCGTTAAAAGCATCGGATGGACTTGTTTCTATAATGCCGCTAATCTTCAGAAAGTAAGCTTTGAAGGCAAACTCGACACAATCAGTCAGGGTATGTTCCTGAATTGCAGTGCACTCAAAAGCGTTACTCTTCCTTCAAATGTCAAAATCATTGGCAAGCATACTTTTTATAATTGTAAGAAACTTGAAAATATCAAATTCAGATCCACGACAACGGATATCGGTGATTATGCTTTCTATAGTTGCACGGCACTCAAAAGTATAGACGGCGCTAAAATTATTAGAACAATAGGCGACAGAGCTTTCGAAAACTGTGGATCGCTGACGAGTGTTGACCTGTCGGGAAAAATCACCGAGATAGGCAGCAGAGCATTCTACGGCTGTAAAAAGCTAACGGGCGTTAAAGTATCGGAAAAACTTGAATGGATAGGTAAAGAGGCATTCTGCGGCTGTAAAAAGCTTAAAGAAATCCAGACGGTTAAAACCAAGAAATCAAAAAACAATGTAACTGTCGGAATAGGCGAATCGGCATTTGCGAATTGCTCGTCACTTGAAAAAATCGATGTTTTAAAAAGAGCGGAATACATAGACGGCTCTGCATTCAAAAACTGTTCAAAGCTTAAATCCGTTGATCTTTCAAAGACTAAGATCGGCGGAATAGCAAGCGAAGCTTTTATGAACTGCACAAAGCTCGAAAGCATAAAGCTACCTAAAACGGCAGGCGGTGTCGGAGCCCGTGCGTTTATGAACTGCCCCAAGATCAAAAGCATTAAGCTTTATAATGCGACCGGATATATCGGAGAACGCGCATTTATGAACTGCACCGGCCTCGAAAGCTTCGAAATGTCATCCAAGGATAGATATTATGATATGTTTATGGAACGAATAGGCGCAAGCGCGTTTGAGGGCTGCAAGAAGCTTAAAACAGTGAAGCTAATATCCGGTATTGATGTAATAGATAAGTACGCTTTTGCATATTGTAAGAGTCTGAAATATATTTCGATTCCCGACACTGTCGTGACGATCGGCAAGGGCGCATTTTCAGGCTGCGGCAAGCTTAAGAAAATTTCTTTTCCGATTACACTCAAAAGTATAGGCAAATCAGCTTTCAAAAAAACGGGTATAGAAAAAATCGCCTTACCGTCAAATATAACCGAAATCCCTGCGAAAGCGTTCTGGGGTTGTAAAAATCTTAAAAGCGTATCCATGCCGAACGGCGTGACAAAAATCGGCGAGGGAGCGTTCAGCGCATGCTCAAGTCTTAAGAGCATCGGAATACCCAAGAGTGTCACGGAAATCGGCAATAAGGCATACGGCTTCGATATTTCGGCCGGAAAGAAAATCTCCGACTGCAAAATATACGGTACAAAGGGAACAACTGCTCAGAAGTACGCTAAAGCCAACGGTATAAAGTTCTCTAAGACCGCGACAAAGATGCCTAAAGTTAAATTCGGAGAAACAACATTGATTTATACAGGAAAGTCAATTCGCCCGAAAGTCACCGTCAAGGACAGTAACGGCAATAAACTCAAAGAGGGCAAGGACTATATCGTTGCATACAGCAGCAAGAACGTCGGCACATACACTGTCACCGTCGGACTTATCGGAAAGTATACAGGTACCAAGTCGACGACGTATAAAATCATACCGAGAAACGTCAGGGTCAAGAAGATGACAACGGATGTTGACAGACTTATAGTCTATTGCGACGAGCTCGGTTCCGATGCCGACGGCTATGTTATCAGATTTAAAAAGCCCGGAGAAGGTCGCTTTAATCACGCAACATATGACGCGAGCGAAAGCTATGAGTACTACAATGCCAAAAAACACAGACTGGTGTTAAGGCCGCTTGAGCACGGAGCGAAATATAAAGTGTCCGTTTGCGCGTATAAGAGCGTTCTTATCAAAGGAGATATATATTATATCTATTCACACTATACAAAAACCAAAACTATAACAATAAAATGAATTTTCTGTGAATTCTATTGAAAATCTGTAAACATGGTGCTATAATCGAAATGTAATAAATTGAAACGGGAGGGAAATATATGCTTAAAATCATAGCTTTCTTAAGCGATCTGCCTCTTTATTTCAAGGCGATCATTTCGAAAATCTTCGGAAAATAAGAGACAGATAATCGGTACGAGTTAATATGTGCCGACGGAAAATAGTTATCGGGGCGGTCAGCTTTG
>USMJ01000022.1 GCA_900555805.1 uncultured Oscillospiraceae bacterium
CCGCCATAAATATGGTTATCGGCGTTTCCGCGACGGGAAAACGCGTCATGACTTCGTCTTCGAGCCCCGGAATTTCCCTTAAGAGCGAAGGTATCTCGTACCTCGCAGGATGCGATCTTCCGGCTTTGGTCGTCAACGTTCAGAGAGGAGGACCCGGTCTCGGCGGAATTCAGCCGTCCCAGTCGGACTATTTCCAGTCGACAAAGGGCGGCGGACACGGCGACTACCGAAATATAGTTCTCGCTCCTGCGTCCGTTCAGGAAATGGCGAGCCTCACGGTCAAGGGCTTCGACCTTGCCGATAGATACAGAATGGTCGCCATGATCTTGGCCGACGGAACAATGGGTCAGATGATGGAACCCGTTTCGCTCGATATAGGCGAAGTTAAAGCCTATGAAAAGCCGTGGGCGGTCACGGGAACAAAATGCGAAAGAGAGCATAATATAATCAACTCACTCTACCTCAAGCCCGAACAGCTCGAAGAGAAGAATTTCGAGAGGTACGAGAAATATAAAGCGGTCGAAGAGAACGAAACCATGTTCGAAGAATATCTCACAGAGGACGCCGAGATCTGCGTCGTCGCGTTCGGCATAGCCGCGAGAGTGGCGAAAAACGCCATAAACGAAGCGAGAAGCAGGGGGCTGAAGGTCGGAATGATCCGCCCGATAACGCTGTGGCCGTTCCCGAAAAAGCCGCTTGCCGCCGCGGCGGATAAGTGTAAGGCGTTCGTCTCGGTCGAGATGAACATGGGTCAGATGATAGAGGATATCGAGCTTGCGATAAGATGCAGAAAGCCTGTTCTGCTTTGCAACAGGGTAGGCGGAATGATACCCACGCCCGAAGATGTTCTCTCTAAGATAGAAGAAGCTGATAAAATCGGAGGTGCGAAATAATGTCAGTTGTATTTGATAAACCGAAAGCTCTCACCGACGCGGTTCTCCACTACTGCCCGGGCTGCACTCACGGAATTATCCACCGACTTATCGCCGAGGTCATAGACGAACTCGGAATCGAGGGTGAGACAATAGGCGTCGCCTCGGTCGGCTGCTCCGTTATGGCGTATGACTATTTCACCTGCGACTTCGTTCAGGCGGCGCACGGCAGAGCGCCTGCGCTCGCGACGGGCATAAAAAGAAGCGATCCGACCAAGGTCGTTTTCACATATCAGGGCGACGGCGATTTAGCCGCTATCGGAACCGCTGAGACCGTCCATTCGGCGGCTCGCCGCGAAAATATAACCGTCATTTTCGTCAACAACGCCATCTATGGCATGACGGGCGGTCAGATGGCGCCGACGACCCTTCCGGGTCAGGTCACGCAGACTTCGCCCTACGGCAGAGACGTAAGCACTGTCGGATATCCCGTCAAGGTCTGCGAAATGCTTTCGAATGTCGACGGAGCGGCTTATCTTGAGAGGGTCGCCGTCAACAACGTCAAGAATGTCAGAAACGCCAAGCGAGCCATCAAAAAGGCTTTTCAAAATCAGCTTGACGGAAAGGGCTTTTCACTCGTTGAGGTACTCTCGACCTGTCCGACGAACTGGGGAATGACGCCTCAGAACGCGCTTGACTGGGTCGACGAAAAAATGATACCCTATTATCCGCTCGGAGTTTATAAAGACATATATGCGAAGGAGGAGTCAAAATGAGCGAAACCTGCCATCTGCTCTTCGCCGGCTTCGGCGGACAGGGCATACTTTTCGCAGGGAAGTTCCTTGCGTACAAAGGATTATTAGACGGAAAACAGGTCAGCTGGCTCCCGTCCTACGGCCCCGAAATGAGGGGCGGAACGGCAAACTGTTCGGTCATCGTCAGCGGCGCTCCGATCGGCTCGCCCATAGTCGACAGACCCGACGTTCTTGTCGCGATGAATTTGCCCTCGCTTGATAAGTACGAGGAAAGTGTCGTAAAAGGCGGAAAAATATTCGTCGATTCCACACTTGTGACGAGAAAGGTCGGAAGAAAAGATGTCGAAGTTTACTACGTTCCGGCAACTCGGATTGCCGAGGAAAACGGCATGAAAACGCTCGCGAACATGATAATCACGGGCAAAGTCCTGAAAGAGGTCGGCGGCTTTTCTATGGATAACGCCGAAGCGGCGCTCGAAAAAGTCGTTTCAGCCAGACACCGCGATCTTCTGACCGTCAACGCCAAGGCAGTCGCAATAGGATATGAATTTGAGGAGTAAGCCATGAAAGTCAGCAGTATACAGCTTGATATGAGATTTTGCGGCATTGAGTATAACTATGAACACGCGGAAAAGCTCATCAGAGAGACAAAGAAAAAAGAAGATCCCGATGTTATAGTCCTGCCCGAAACATGGACGACGGGATTTTATCCTACGCAGTCGCTTCCTGCGTACTGTGACAAAAACGGAGAGAAAGTCAAGGCGAAATTTTCTTCGCTCGCCGAAGAACTCGGCGTGAACATAGTCGCAGGAAGCGTCGCGACGCTCAAAAACGGCAAGGCGTATAACACCGCCTATGTCTTTTCGAGAAACGGCGAATGCGTCGCGGAATATGACAAAACGCACCTGTTCACGCCCATGAATGAGGATAAATTCTTCGAATTCGGCGATCATACCTGCACATTCACGCTCGACGGCGTGAAATGCGGAATCGTTATCTGCTACGATATCCGCTTCCCCGAGCTTGCGAGAACGCTCGCTTTAAAGGGTGCCGAGATGCTTTTCGCCGTCTCGCAGTGGCCCGATAAGCGCATACCGCACCTTGAGGTTCTGACGAGGGCGAGAGCGATAGAAAATCAGATGTTCGTTGTCTGCTGCAACTCCTGCGGAAAAACGCCGTCAACCGTTTTCGGCGGCTCGTCGCAGACCGTCGATCCCCTCGGCGTGATAATCGCGAAAGCAGGAGCTTCGGAAGAAGTCATAACCGCCGACTGCGATATCTCGGTCATTAAAGAAATCAGAGAATCCATAAACGTTTTCAAAGACAGGAAAACCGAAATCTATAAAATTTGAAAAGAGGTCATACTTATGAAATACGAATATCCCGTCACAAGAACAACTCATCCGAAAGAAAAGCCCGATCAGACTAAGCTCGGCTTCGGTAAATATTTCACGGATCATATGTTTGTCATGGACTATGACGAGGGTCAGGGATGGCATGACGGCAGGATAGTCCCCCACGAAAAGATACTCATTGAGCCTGCTTCATGCGTCCTTCACTACGCTCAGATGGTTTTCGAGGGCATGAAAGCCTATAAGACCCCGAGCGGAGATATTCAGCTTTTCAGACCCGACATGAACGCCAAGAGAATAAACAGAACGAACGACCGCATGTGCATACCGCACATAGACGAGGAACAGTTTGTTGACGCCGTCTGTCAGCTTATCAAGGTCGACGAGGACTGGGTTCCCTCCGCTCCGGGAACGGCGCTTTATGTCAGACCGTTCATCTTCGCCGACGAAGTCTCGTTCAGCGTTCTCCCATCGAAGCATTATCACTTTATGGTCATACTCTGCCCCGTCGGTTCATACTATGCGGCGAATGACGGAGGTCTCAGCACAACAAGAATTTTTGTCGAGGATGAATACATAAGAGCCGCTGTCGGCGGCACGGGCTACGCAAAATGCGGCGGCAACTACGCAGGCGGAATGAAAGCCTCGATGAAAGCCATGGAGCATCAGTGCAAGGACGTCCTCTGGCTTGATGCGGCAGAGCATAAATATGTCGAAGAGATCGGCACATCGAACGCCTTCTTCATGATTGGCGACGAGGTCATTACCGCTCCTCTCGCAGGAACGATCCTTCCCGGTATCACAAGAGACTCGGTAATTCAGCTTCTTAAAAAGTGGGGCGTGAAGATCTCCGAGCGCCGACTTTCGATAGACGATGTCGTCAAAGCTTCGCGCGACGGTTCGCTCAAGGAAGTTTTCGCGAGCGGAACGGCGGCAGTCATTTCGCCGATAGGCTGGCTTTATTATAAAAACGAAGATCATCAGGTCGCCGACGGGAAGGTCGGTCCCGTCGCTCAGAAACTCTACGATACGCTTTACGGTATGCAGACGGGCAAGGTTGAAGACGACATGGGCTGGACGGTCAAGATATAATTCGGCGGTGGCGAAATGATAATAGACGCGCACTGTCATATATACCCCGACAAAATAGCCGAGAAAGCGTCTCAAAGCACGGGACGTTTCTACGATCTTCCCATGAGATACGACGGCAGGGTCCCGACCCTGCTTGAATGCGGCGAAAGGGCAGGAATCGACAAATATATCGTCCAATCGGTCGCCACAACGCCGAAACAGGTCTCGTCGATAAATCACTTCATCGCTGATACCGTCAGAGCGTACCCCGAAAAAATGATCGGCTTCGGAACGCTCCACCCCGACGGCGAGGATGTTGAGGGCGATGTCGAAGAGCTGATAAAGCTCGGACTTCACGGTGTCAAGCTTCACCCGGATATTCAAAAATTCAAGCTTGACGATTACCGATGTCTGAAAATTTATGAGCTTTGTGAGAAAAATAAACTGCCCATGCTTATACACACGGGCGACGGACGGTATGACTATTCGAACCCGAACAGGCTGATCCCGATACTCGAAATTTATACGGGACTTTCGATCGTCGGGGCGCATTTCGGCGGCTGGTCGATCTGGGACGAAGCGTCGAAAAAACTCTGCAAGATAGAAAATTTTTGCGTTGACTGCTCGTCGGCGTTCTATGCGCTTGACGATGAGACGGTCAAAAGAATTATTTCGCGGTACGGCGCCGACCGAGTGCTTTTCGGAACCGACTACCCGATGTGGGATCCGAGCGAGGAGCTGGCACGCTTGCGTTCACTCGGATTTGACAAGTCAGATATGGATAAGATCTTATATAAAAACGCAGTCGAGGCTTATTCGCTGAAGCTGTGAAAGAGCCTGAGCCACGGAGCATTTATGCTCCGTGGCTCAGGTTGCTGACAAAGTTCGTTTCAAAAGGAGCGAGCTTTGTTTTTTCTGTACAAAAGCCAAGAAAAATGGTATAAGCGATACAGAAAAGGGTGATAAAAATGTTACGAGAAACAAATGGACAGCAGTTAAAGTACGAGTTAGTGATGATAGATAATTTAGTGTCTGAAAATCATTTACTCAGGAAGATAGATAAGGTAATAGATTTCAGTTTTATCAATGAAATATGTAAACCGTACTACTGTGTAGATAACGGCAGACCCGCAATAGAGCCTGAAACACTTTTCAAAATGCTTTTTATCGGATATCTTTACGGAATAAGAAGTGAAAGAAGATTAGTAGAAGAAGTAAGAGTCAATGTAGCATATCGTTGGTTTTTATGATATGCCCTTGAAGATAAAATACCCGACGCAAGTGTAATATGGCAGAATAGAATAAGAAGATTCAACGGAACGGATATACCCCAACAAATATTTGACAATATAGTAAGACAGGCAATGAGTTATGGCTTGGTTGGAGGTAAAGTATTGTATTCGGACAGCACCCACCTGAAAGCAAGTGCAAATAAAAACAAGTTTGTGTATATTTATCCTGAAAGAAACTATCTCGAATATACAACGACCAACAGACAAGGCTATAAAGAATACAAGTGTAAAAACGGCAGATGTATGAATTGTCCGAGCAGAGAACTGTGTTTAAGTGCAAAAGTAAAAACAAAAACACTCATAAGACATGTTTGGGAGGATTACAAGGATGAGTTTTACACATTTACACATACCGAAATCGGTAAAAAGATATATTCAAGGAGAAAAGAAACAGTTGAGCGAAGCTTCGCCGACTCAAAGGAACTGTTTGGGCTACGCTATTGCAGAATGCGTGGTCTTTCAAAAGTTGCCGAACAATGCTTGCTCACGGCTGCTGCTCAGAATATGAAAAAAATAGCAATGTGTTGTGGATGATACATTGCTATTTCTTTTGTTTTATCAAATATTTAACCCTCGAATCATTGAGAATCGAGGGCTTGTCAGCAGCCTGAGCCGCAAGCTGCTAAAGCGGCTTGCGGCTGTTTCCCCGTCGGGGAAACCTTTTGCCGCCGACTTTTCAACTCGCCGTCATATACAATTTTTTCCGAACGAACAGAAACAATTGTATAATTTTCGTCTTTCAGTGAAAAATATTCCCGTAAGGAGAGATGAATATGTCAGTTTCCAAAGACGAATACGGAAAAATGGCGGACAGGGCGTCGCCGCCGTCGCCTGTTCTGAAAAATTGCTGTTTTGCGTTTCTGATAGGCGGCTTTATATGCCTGCTCGGTGAAATAATCTTCGACCTTTGTAAGATGAAAGGCGTCGAGGAAAGCACCTGCCGAGCCATCGTTTCGATGAGCCTTGTACTTTTGACGGCGATTCTGACCGGCATCGGAGTTTTCGACAAAATAGCCAAGTTCGCCGGCGCAGGTACAATGGTACCGATCACGGGCTTCGCAAATTCGATCGTTTCGCCTGCCATGGAGTTCAAGAGCGAGGGCGAGATCCTCGGAACGGCGGCGAATATGTTCAAAATCGCAGGCCCGGTCATAGTTTACGGCTGTTCAAGCGCAGTGCTCTACGGACTTATAATCTATATTTTCAAGCTATACTAAAGGGAGGAGAATTATGGCTAAACGACTCGGTACACACACAATTGAGCTTGAAAGCAAGCCTCATATCCTCTCGAACGCCGCTGTTGTCGGCAGAAAAGAGGGCGAGGGACCTCTCAGCGACGAATTCGACTTCATAAACGAAGACACGACCATGGGCGAAGAAACATGGGAGAAAGCCGAAAGCACTATCTTAAAGAAAGCCGTCTCGGCCGTGCTCGAAAAGACGGGACTTAAAGCAAGCGACATTCAGACGATATTCTCGGGCGATCTTCTTAATCAATGTATAGGTTCGAGCTTCGGCATAAGGGATTTCGGAATACCGTTCGTCGGCGTATACGGCGCCTGCTCGACAATGGCTCTGTCGTTATGCATGGCGAGCCTCGCGATCGAAAGCGGAGCGTATAAAAGAGCCTTGGCGGCGACCTCGTCTCACTTCTGCTCGGCTGAAAAGCAGTTTCGTTATCCGCTCGAATACGGCGGACAAAGACCGCCCTCGGCTCAGTGGACGGTTACGGGAGCAGGAGCGGCTATCTTAGAAAAGTCTGTCGGCTCGCCCTATATAGACGCTATACACATAGGTACAATTCAGGATCTCGGAATCAAGGACGGCAACAACATGGGAGCCGCTATGGCGCCCGCCGCCAAAAAGACGATAAGCGATTTTCTCAAGGACACGCAGACGAAGCCCGACGACTATGACCTTATTCTAACAGGCGATCTCGGCGACGTCGGCTCAAGGCTTCTCCATGAGCTTCTCATGAAAGACTGCAACATTGATATTTCGCCAGTTCATAATGACTGCGGACTGATGATATATAACCTTAAAGCTCAGGATGTTCATTCGGGCGGCTCGGGCTGCGGATGCAGCGCAAGCGTGCTTTGCTCGAAGATATTGAACGGATTCAGAAAGGGCGAATACAAGAAAGTAATGTTCGTCGCGACGGGAGCGCTGATGTCGCCCGTGTCAAGCCTTCAGGGCGAGAGCATTCCCGGAATAGCGCACGGCGTTATCATAAAAGCATAAGCTGAGGAGAGCCGAACCATATACGTTTTTTTACGCGATCTGCACGCAAAGACCGCCGCCAAAATCGTGTTCGGATTTGCATTCAATGCTATAAGGAGGAGAATTATGGATATTTTCGGCAGTTTCAAGTGTATAGCGTGTCTTTTAAAGACGCTCAAGATCTTACATTGCGTTAAAAAAGCGGTATGCGCCGGTATAATCTGCGTCATAGCCGCTGTCGCCGTTATGAGTTTAACCGAGAATAAAGCCGAGGTTAAACACATGATCAAACAGATAAAGAAGAAGGTGATGTGATGGGCTGGGATCTTCTCTGGGCTTTCCTTATCGGCGGAGCGATATGCGTTATAGGTCAGCTTCTCATTGACTACACAAAGCTGACCCCCGGCAAAATTCTCGTTATGTTCGTCGTCATCGGCGTTCTGTTGGGCGCCGTCGGTGTGTATAAGCCGTTGGTCGAGTTCGCCGGCTGCGGAGCCACCGTTCCATTGACAGGCTTCGGTTACTCGCTCGCCGAGGGTACAAAAAAAGCAATATCCGAAGACGGAGCGCTCGGAATAGTCACGGGCGGACTGACCGCCACTTCGGCAGGCATCACCGCCGCCGTTGTCCTCGGGCTTATACTCTCCGTCATAGCCAAACCGAAAGATAAATCTTAATTGTTACTGTATTTACAAATTCCTCCCGAAGATGTATAATAATGTATATCAAATTCAGGAGGAATTCACAATGAAAAAGAAAACAGTCAGAGTAATTTCAGCAGTTCTCTTAGTCTGTATGCTCATGTCGCTTGCTATACCGGCGTTTGCGTCATCTGACGGAACCTCTTTCAGCTTCAGATTCGACTCGAAGCAGAAGAACGTCAGAAACACATATCCCGATTATAAGGCTATATTCGACGCCGAGTATTCAACCACCCCCGTCCCGGGAGTTGAGCGTACAAAATTCGGAGACGGCGACGTTTCGACAACAATGGTACCCCAGGGTCTGTGTATCGCGGGAAATTATCTTCTCGTGACGGCGTATGACTACGAAAAAGTACACAATTCGGTTATCTACGTCATGTCAAACGACGACGTTAAGAACCGCAGACTGCTTTCAACGGTCGTTCTTCCCGACAAGAACCATGTCGGCGGAATAACCTTTGACGGCGAATATGTCTGGGTCGCGAGAAGCACAAAGAAAGAGATCGGCGCGATCAAGCTTTCCGACTTCGACGAGGCGGCTAAACATGAAGTCTACAGCGTAAACTATTATAAGAAGGTCAAGTGCCTGACGACGGCTTCGTTCATAACCTATTATGACGGAAAGATCTGGGTCGGACTTTATGACGCCGACAAAGCGGCAACTCTCCAGGGCTTCGAGCTTAATAAAGAAACCATGACCCTCGACCTCAAATGCACGGCGGTCGTACCCAAGAGATGTCAGGGCGCGACGTTCACCGAGAGAAACGGTAAGACCTACCTTATAACTTCGTCCTCATACGGAAGAAATCTTTCGTCATATATCAGATCATATGAGTTCTCATATAACGGCGAAAAGGGCGACACCTCGCTTGTCAACGAATTCACGCTTCCCCCGATGACGGAGGAGCTTGAGATCTGCGGCGATCATCTTCTGATTATGACGGAAGCTCCTGCCACGGAATACAGCGCCGCTTCGGCTAATTGCTGCATAAATCCGATGGACAGAATAAGCGCGGCGAAGCTTGACGATATCGTTTCCGAAGAACCCGTCGGCTTCTTCGCGAGACTCTGGGCGAAATTCATCGACTTTTTAGGAAAACTGTTCGGCATCACATGCTGAAACGAGACAAAAAAAGATAAGTGTTAAAATAAAAGTCAGGGATTATTAAATTTGATAAAACATTAACAAATTTTTGTTAAATCCCTTGACGAAGGCTTTTTGGGGTGCTATAATCGCATCGTTAAAAGTTAATAGAAGTAGTTGCGAAAAGTAATTGCGTTTTTAATGGGAGCTGTCTGTAGGGACCGCTCCCTTTTTGCTTATAACGGCTTCAATATTGACTTTTAAATCAGGTAACGGGAGGTGATCCTATGGCGTCCGAAGCGGTCGAAAAGATAGTTCGGCGTGAAAAAGAGGTTGAACAAAAGATCCAAGACGCCGTTACGCAGTGCAACGGCAGAATAGAAAAAGCCCGTCTTGATGCGGAAAAAAACGCTCAGGAAATGAGATCAGCCGCAGCCGAAGAAAGCCGAAAGCTTTTATCGGAGAGCGAGAAAGAGGCGGAGAAAATAATCACCGCCGAAAATGAAAGAAACAAAGCCGTTCTTCAGAAATTGAGGGACGACGCCGGAAAAAAGACCGAAAAAGCCATCGACAGAATTATAGAAATTCTGATCGGCTGAAACAGTGAAGATGAAAAGAAGGTGATTTTACGGCGAAACTGAACATGAAAAAAATCGAGATTATCGCCCTTCTGACCGAC
>USMJ01000023.1 GCA_900555805.1 uncultured Oscillospiraceae bacterium
CGCGCAGTATTCGCTCTCGGCCTCGTCGAGCAGCGCCTCCAGCTCCGGCTCGTGCTCGAACCGCTGATAATCGAAGAGCAGGGAGAGCGTTTTTTCATTCAGACCGGAGGCGTCCCCGGACCATTTCGCTTTTTTGTGTTCCATTTCTTTCTCCTTTGCTTCTTGATACGAACCGGAAGCGGAAAAGGCTAATGTATTCGGAGAATTTTTCCAAAAAACCTCCGCGCGGCGAGTAGCGCCGTTACGAAACGGCGTCCGGTACGTCGTCCAGCCTTTGGCGGGCCACCAGCTCGGCGAAGAAGCCGTTTGCGGCGATCAGCTCGTCATAGGTTCCGTCCTCGACGATTCTTCCGTGATCGAGCACGAGGATGCGGTCGCATTGTCTGATGGTGGACAGGCGGTGGGCGATGACAATGCGGGTGCACTTCAACCGGTCCAGTGACTCCGACACCTTTTTCTGTGTGATGTTGTCCAGCGCGCTCGTCGCCTCGTCGAACATCAAAATCTTGGGCTTCGGCGCGATGGCGCGGGCGATCATCAGCCGCTGGCGCTGCCCGCCGGATATGCCGCCCGAGCCCTCCGATATGACCGTGTTCATGCCCATGGGCATCCTGCGGATGTCCTCGGCGATGCCGGTCAGCTCCGCCGCCTCCCACGCGTCCTGCTGCGACAGCCACGGCGCGGAGATCACGATGTTGGAATAAATGTCGCCCTGAAACAGCTTTCCGTTCTGCATCACAACGCCGATGCGGCGGCGCAGGGAGCGCAGGTCGATCCGCTCCAGATCCTTGCCGTCGTAATAAATGGCGCCCTTCTGAGGCTTTTCAAAGCCCAGGAGCAGACGAAGCAGCGTGGATTTCCCGCAGCCGGTCCGGCCGACGATGGCGACATACTGCCCCGGACGGATCTTGAGCGAAAGATCGTCGAGGATCAGCGGCATATTTTCGTTGTACCGGAAGGAAACATTGTTCAGCTCGATGCCGCCGGACAGCCGCTCGATCACCTGCTTGCCGTCCGAGACCTCGGGGACCGCGTCAAAAAACGGCTGGACCATCGTGAGAATGGGCCTGATCTGCGCCGCGCTCAGCGCGATCCCGGCGAGTGACAGAAACGCGCCGGAGACCATGCCGTAGGCCGTGTTGAAGGCATAGTAATCCGCCACAGACAGGCCGGCTCTTACTGACATATAATACATGACGAGCGTTCCCGTGAGGCTGATGGCAAGGCTGATGACGGAATTGAGCTTCAGGAACATCGGCGGATCGTACGTCATTTTTGCGCTCTGCGCGTAGAGGTTGCCCCATCTCGCGAAGGCGCGCTTCTCCGCGCCCGCCAGCTTGATCTTCTGTATCCCTGTGATCAGCGCGTAGGTCATACCGCTCTCCCGCCCGGAGAGCGTCATCTGCTCTGTGCTGATCTTCATTTGCGCCAGGGAGGAGACCACCGAGAAAACGACCGTGACGAGCAGGATCGCCAGCGCCGGTGCGACGAGCGTCGGCGCATAGGCAAAGATCTGCGATATGTATATAAGGGAGAACAGCGAGGTCAGTCCGGTCGATAAGACCGTCGATACGAGCATCCGGCACAGCGGGCCGACCTGCGCCGCGCGGCTGGAGAGCTCGCCCGCGCTGTACTGCTTGAAGAAATCCGCCGGCAGCGACATGACGCGCATCATGGTCGCCGCCTCGACCGATAGATTCAGCTTTGTTTCGATCCGCGCCGTAAGCATACTTTTTACCGCGGAGAGAAGCAGCGTGCTGACGGAGACGCAGACGGTAAAGGCGGCAAGCGCGAGAAGGATGCGCGTATTCCCGGAGGGCAGCACGCGATCAAACAGCAGCCGGCTGAGCATCGGAGAGAGCAGCCCCACGAGCGACACGGCAAGCGTTGCCAGCGCGATCAAAACGAAGTCGGAGACGGAAAGGGTTTGCACAATGTAGGCCGAGAGCGAAGCGATGCTGAGCTTCTTGAGCGGAAAGGGCTTATAAAACGCAATCGCCTCGTCGTCAAACAGGTGCTGATTTTTGCGCGTGATGCGCCGCGCCTTTCCGGTCTCATAGTCAAAGAAGCTGTAGCCGGAAAGACCGGACGGAATGAGCGCCACGACCCGCCCGCTCTCCGACAGGGTGCCGAGCATTGCGCCCACGGCGTCGCGGTACCAGCCGTCCTCCAGCTTCACCGTGCGCCGCATGATGCCATACGGGCGCATCAGGAACTCAAGCTGCTCATTCACATCCTTGATGCTGTCGGGGACCTCCCGGCTCTTTACATGGTAGTATTTCAATATCTCGTCGATCGCGTCCTTGGTAACGGCGCGGTCGCTGGTGAACGCCGCCTCGAACCGCTTTCCCATCACGGCGGACGCCATGTTCGCAAAGGCCTCGGAAAACGCGTCGTCGTCGTATTGCCTGCGCTCTTTTATCTGTTCGTCAAACCAGCCCATCGTGTCGTCACCTCCTACTCGTTGGACACCAGGCGCGTATAGGCGCCGCCGTTTTTCATCAGCTCCTCGTGCGTCCCGCGCTCCACGACATTTCCTTGCTCCATCACGATGATCTCGTCGCAGTCGCGTATGGTGGATAAGCGGTGCGCCACCACGATGCAGGTGATGCCGCGGTCCTTGATGGAGCGCACCACGTCGTATTCCGTTTTCGCGTCCAGCGCGCTCGTCGCCTCGTCCAAAAGGATGATCGTGGGGTCCTGCGCAAGCACGCGGGCGATCTCCATGCGCTGGCGCTGCCCGCCGGAGAGGTCCTTGCCGCCCTCGGTCAGCTTATACTGATAGCCGCCCTCGCGCCGCATGATGTCCTCGTGCAGCTGGGCATCCCGCGCCGCCATGATCATCTCGAAGTCCTCGATGGAGTTATCCCACATTTTTATGTTGTTTGCGATGGTGTCCTCAAAGAGAATAATATCCTGATCCACCACAGCGAGAGAGCCGGTAAACACGCAGCGGTCGATCTGCGAGATCGGCTTTCCGTCAAACAGGATCTCGCCGCTCCACGGCTTATATAGGCCGGAGATCAGCTTGGAGATCGTGGATTTTCCGCAGCCCGACACGCCGCAAAGCACGGCGAAATCCCCTTCTTCAAGGGAAAACGATATATTTTTGAGCGCAGGCTGTTTAGCTTCGGGATAAGTGAAGCTCAGATTTTCAACCTGTAATATCGCCATTGAAGTTCCTCCTTTATTTCCAAGATAAACGGCAAAAACGAGAGTATGCAAAATGCCGCGATTCCGAAAGCCGTCCAAAAGTCAGTAACGCCGACGGCGATTCGGGGATAAAATTCAAAATCAAGCCTGCCCGACGCCATAGCCGCAACGACGGCTGTATCGGCAAAGGCAATCACTGCAAGTAATATTAGATCGCTTCGTCTGAAGCGAAAGAGCGAGAAATGCGTTCTCCCTTTCAGCCCGTAACCCCTGCTTTTCATAGATGAGCCTGTGTCAACGGCGTTTTCGAGCGCCCATGTTATCAGCGCCGAATAGGTTCTCATAGCCGCCTTTAAGCGGTCTGATAAGCTGTCCGAAGCGTACACACCCATAGTTGTTTGCGCCAAACGTATCTTTTGCGCCTGCGACTTAAGCGTCGGGACGAAGCGCAGAGCCGACGAAAGCAGGAGCGCAGCTTTCGGCGACAGCTTCCCGAAAAGGAACAACAGCTTGTCCGAGGTCATGATGATATTGAAGCATCTGAACCAATAGACCGCCGAGAGAAGCATGACGGCAATGCCGACGCCGCCGAGCGCCGCTTCGAGCGTAACAGCTTTACCGTTCAGGAAGAAAAGCGGCGTAACTCCGTTATGGACGAACAAGGGGTTCGACGCGGCGACGAGCAGGAACAGCAAAATATCTGTAATGATATCCCGGCGTATGCGCTTGCCTCGGTTCAATGTGAGATAAAACGCTATTCCGCCAAGGAGCGCAGAGATCGGTAAAATCGGACTTGCCGCGAACACGGAAATCAGCAGCACCGACAAAAAGTATGACGCCGCAACCGCCGGGTGTACCTTATCAAAATATTTCATCGGATCGCTCCTTTCCTTTTATTTTTCGAATCCGCAGCCCACGTCTCGGCCGAGATCGCAGGTATAGACCCATTCGATAACGTCGCCGTCTTTCAGCTTAAAGTCGGAACAGCCGACGTTCGGAAATTCTCCGTTTACGCGGTACATCCAGCCTGACTGCGGACCGCAGGAAAATTCATAGAGATAATTTATTGAGCGGATATAGACCGTTCCGTAGCGGTTTTGGTCGGCGCCCTGAAAGTCCGTCTGAATATGCTCATGACGGACGGCGCGGCTTAGAACCGAGAACACGGTGTCTCCCTCGCGAAGCACATATTCTGTCACAGGCAGTATCACTCCGTCAGGCGGAACGTATTGTTCGGATTTCAGGCTGTCGTCAAGATCGTCATAGTTTTCCAGAACCGTGTCGCAGCGTATGCTCATCGTGACCGTCATGCTTTCGGGCGTAATGTCGTCGATATGTTCGAGGTAATATTCGTCGACCGATTGGATATTGACGCTTTTTATCAGAAAAACGACAGTAAGAGCCGCAAACAGCAACAGCAGGATATTGACTGTTTTGTTCTTTCCTTTTATTTTCATGGTTTTTCGCTTTCGTTATAGTTATTGTGGATTTTTGAGCTAAAAACAAAATACTCTTTCAACCGTCAAGGTCAAAAGAGTATCCGTATTAACGCCGAGCAGGACAGCCGCCCGAGCTTATCCTTATGAGAAAAGCTCAAACCCGTTGTCATTCGGGATGTCAATCGGTTGCACTCTTCTCACCAAAGTATGTGTTAAACCAAAAGATACGGCAGGTATCCTGACTTATGATCAGTGGAAAACCCACTCGGAACATACAATCTAAAAGGCGCAGCTGCTGTGACCTCCTGCGTTCCGATCTTGTCAAATACAGTAATGGCGGTTGTTCCGGATTCGAACCGGATTTCCTTTTTCATCTACTCAGCTAACAACTTTTCAAACCGTATCTTTTCAATTATATTCAATTTGTGTTTATGAAGTTATTGTACCACAGGTTTCTGCCGTTTGCAAGTGTTCGCGCCGCGGTTTATGGAGCGGTTTGTTCGAGTATCATGCGTTCAAGCTCCCTCGCCGCCGCGCTCAAAGGCTGTTCTTTTCTTTTGATCATGACAATGTCGCGTTTCGGGATCCTCTCTTTAAGTTCAATTCGACACACTCCGTCGCCGCTTCGCATGAATTCCTCCGGTACAAAACCTATTCCGAGGTCGGCTTCGACCATAGGCAAAATCTGATCGGCGGTGAAAGCTTCGATGTCGGGCTTATAACTAAGCCCATGCATAGTAAACAGAGCCAAATAGAATTCATAAGACTTCGTATCCTTTCCGAGAGATATCAGCGGAAAGTCCGTCAGTTCGGAGAGCGGCACGCGCCTGTTCAAAAGAGTCGAAAAATACGGCGAACAAACAGCGACCTCTTTTATCGGTCTGACAACGGTTTCGGTCAAAGACGGCGTATGCACGGTCGGAGATGTCACGACGGCGATATCGGCAGTGCCGTCCTTCAAAGCTTCGACAGCCTGCGGCGTTGAATGATTGCTTATCCTTATATGTATTCCGGGGTACAAAAGGCGGTATTTTTTAAGCACGGGCAAAAGCAAACAGCGCAGAGCCACTTCGCTCGCCGCAATATAGACCGTTCCGCTTTTAAAGCCGCGGCTTTCATCTATTTCCGATTCACCTGCTTCGATATGCTCGACGGCGATGCGGATATGCTCATAAAGCCGCTTTCCCTCGTCGGTCAGCTTCATTCCCTTTTTTGAACGCAGAAACAGCGGACAGCCGAGTTCCGCTTCTAACTTTTTTATTGTCCTCGTCATGTTCGGCTGATTGTTCATCAGTTGCTTCGCCGCCTGCGAGATGTTCCCATACTTGGCGACATAATAAAAAATGCGGTAATAATCATAGCTGATATACATTCTGCTGTTCCTCCAAAATAATATCAAATTGATATCGTTGCTATATATAATATACATTTTACATATATATTAATATGTATTATAATACATCAGGTTTTTTAAAGCAATATGTAATTTAAGATTATATAGCTTCTCAATAACCGACGGCATTAAAGAATTTGCGTTTCAATTCAGGAATATAAAATGAAAGTAAGGTTATAAAAATGGAACTGATTTTTGAAGTTATTATGTGCGTACTGTTTGACGCGGCTATGCTTGTTTTGGCTTTGCGTTTATGCAACTCCGATAAGCCTAAGATCAAAGACTGCCGCCTTATTTCGGGGACATTCGCTTTGGGATTTTTGTTCGGAATCGTTGAAAAATGTCTCACACACGGCAGCTTTACGGTCACGGTGCTGTTTGTTCTCGGTTTTGTTCTCGCCTGTATCGCTTTTGCGCTGACTTTCTCCGAAAAGAGGAAAGACAATGAAAGCCGCTAAGTTTTTTCACGGTCAGGTTTCCGACAGTTTCATCGCCGCGATTTTTATTATCCTATCAGGCGGTTTTCAGGACGCTTACACCTACACCTGTCGGGGCGAAGTGTTCGCCAACGCTCAAACAGGAAACATTGTTCTGCTCAGTACGGCGCTGTTTCAAAGGGAATGGCCGACGGCGCTTAAATATCTCATCCCCGTTCTGTCTTTCCTTATCGGCACCGCCGTCGCGGAGCAGATCCACCTGAGACTTAAAACCTATGAAAAGATACATTGGAGACAGATAATACTGCTTTGCGAAATACTTTTGCTGTTCGTTGTCGGCTTTCTGCCGAATAATGCCGAGCCTTTGGCTAACGCATTGGTTTCTTTCGTTTGCGCCATGCAGGTTCAGACCTTCCATAAGATTCGCGGACATGCTTATGCCAGCACTATGTGCATAGGCAATCTTCGGGCAGGAACGGAAGCTTTATGCGCTTATTTCCGAGTTCGCGATAAAAAAATCCTTTTCAAGGCCTCTGTATATTTCGGAGTCATTCTCGTATTCGGCGTCGGAGCAGGTCTCGGCAGCGTATTGTCGCAGACTTTCGGCGATAAGGCAATTTGGCTTTGCTGCATTTTGCTGTCGATCAGCTTTTGTCTGATGTTCATTCCCGAAAAGAAGGATTAGTACTCTTATTTCGTTTTCCCGTAAATAGCAAGCCGAACCACGGGTTTTGCCTTTAAGCATACGCCGCAAATCCGAGCACAATGTCGGCGGCGATCATATTCGCCCGTACCCCGAGTTTGTTATGTCTCAAAGCTTCGTTTTCCGCTTGAAAATATTGACAAATTTTTGAATACAGTTTAAAATAAAACAGTCGGATATCGGCGCAGGACGCGCTTTTTCCGACTATTAAAGACAAGGAGAATTTTTATGGCAGTTTTTAAGGCTTTCAACGGAATAAGACCGATCCCCGAAATGGCGGATAAAGTCGCCGCTCTCCCCTACGACGTTATGAACAGCGACGAAGCGAGAGAGATGGTCAAGGGCAATCCCTACTCTTTTCTTCATGTTGACAAGGCGGAAGTCGACCTTGACAAGGACGTGAACATATATGATGAAAAGGTATATCTCAAGGCGAGAGAAAATCTCGACAAACTCATCTCGGACGGCATTTGCAAAAAGGACGAAAAGAAGTGCTTCTACATCTACCGCCAGATAATGAACGGCAGAAGCCAGACAGGCCTCGTCGGCTGCGCAAGCATTGACGACTACAACAACAATATCATCAAGAAGCACGAACTGACAAGAGCCGACAAGGAGCAGGACAGAATAAACCATGTCGACTACTGCGACGCCAACACAGGCCCGATATTTCTCGCATACAGAGAGAACAAGGAGATAGCCGACATAATTTCCGCATGGCAGAAAGATCACACCCCCGTCTACGATTTCACGACAGACGACGGCGTCGGCAACACGGTATGGGTCATTGACTGCGACAAGGTCAACGCAAAGATAACCGAAGCTTTCGCCAAGGTCGATTATCTCTACATCGCCGACGGTCATCACCGCTGCGCTTCGGCTGTCAAGGTCGGCGCAAAACGCAGACAGCAGCATCCAGATTACGACGGAACGGAAGAATTCAACTTTTTCTTAAGTGTCGCTTTCCCCTCCGACGAGCTTGAAATCATGGACTACAACCGAGTTATCAAGGATCTCAACGGCTATGACAAAGACGGATTTATAGCGAAGATAAGCGAGAAATTCGATGTTGAGCCGTACGCGGGCAAAGGTGCATATAAGCCCGAGAAGAAACACGCGTTCGGAATGTATCTTGACGGCAAGTGGTATAAGCTCACAGCCAAAGACGGAACATATGACGAAAGCGACCCCGTCGGCAGACTTGACGTTTCCATTCTTCAGAACAATCTCATCTCACCCGTTCTCGGAATAGACGATCCGAGAACCGACAAGAGAATTGACTTCGTCGGCGGTATCAGAGGTCTCGGAGAACTTGAGAGAAGAGCGAACAGCGATATGGTCGCGGCGTTCTCGATGTTCCCGACATCACTTGACGATCTTATGGCTATAGCCGACGCAGGCAAGATCATGCCGCCAAAATCAACATGGTTTGAGCCTAAGCTTTTAAGCGGACTTTTCATTCATAAACTCAGCTGAAAAGTTACACCGGTAAACACAAATTTTGTATTTTATAGACAGATTTTAAACAAATTTTATAATTGGTAATGAATTTACTAATATTGTTAACAATTTGTTCATCAATATATGAAATTTTATGATTATACTACGAAGTGTAGAGAGGAAAGGGAAACACAGATAAAACATTAAGAATCGTGTTCTTTCCATATACGCTATAAGAATCAAAAATGAGAATTCATGAAAGGAGCAATTACAATGAAAGCCGAATTTTTACAGAAGATAGCCGAGTTTATCGGAAAACTCATTGACATGGTCATGTCATATTTCCCCGATATGCTTTAATCTCTAACAGGTTTTAAAACAGTCTTATGTTTTGAATAGCATAACTTTTATTTTTAAAGAAAGGAGTTTCTATCATGGAAAAAGTTGATAACATCTTTGCTAATCTCCTCGCTAAGTTAGAGGAAATACTCAAGAAGATCATGGACTTCCTTTTCCAGGCTCAGCCGGCTGATTGATTATTTAACGGTTGTTTTGTAGAGGAAATGTGAAAGCAGTCGCCTTATGGCGGCTGCTTATTCGTTATGGCTCTATGTCAATAGTTGGTGTAAGAAAAGTTAAAAGGAAATGCAAGCGGCCGCCGTTAGGTGGCTGCTTGGCTGTTTAAAGCAAGCTTTTTGTAATAAAACATATGTAAGATACGGTTCCGGAAACGGCGAAAGCTTCTGTAACCGTAAGCATTGCGTTTAAGGACTTTGATTTTGTTGTTGCAGCCTTCGTTGAAGCCGTTGGTGATGTTGGTGTCAAAAGAGTTGATGATGCCGGAGAACCAGTTTCGCATTGTAACCGCACACTTTTCGAACGATTCAATCCCGCAGGCTTCAGTGATTTCGATCCATTCGCCTAAAAGCTTTTTAGCGGTAGCCGAGTCTTTTGCGTTGATGACCTTTACAAAGCTTGGAGCCTCCGTTCATGATTACTTTGACATATACATTTTAACGGATTTTCTCCGAATATGCTCTACTTTTTTTAAATTTTTGTAGATCCCATCCGGTGTTTACCCAACTTTTAGT